>NZ_WTKZ01000005.1:0-150448 GCF_011378805.1 Pseudoalteromonas sp. Z9A6 | reverse complement strand
TGTGAGTGATGTGATTGAAATTTAATAATTATTTTTGGGGATCCCTTAGCCATTGCTCTCAGCTGATGAAGTTGAAAACTTAACAATACGAAGAGGCACGTTAACCGAAGCCGAACGTGAAGTAATGAAACGTCATATGGATGTAACTAAAAATATTTTAGATGCCCTGCCGTTCCCTAAACACTTAAACAATGTGACTGAATATGCTTTAGGTCATCATGATAAACTTGACGGTACTGGTTATCCAAGAGGTTTAACCAAAGAGCAAATGTCGGTGCCTGCAAGGTTAATGGCTATTACGGATATTTTTGAAGCGCTATCTGCGGTAGACAGGCCCTACAAAAAAGCAAAACCGGTCAGTGAGTGTTTATTTATTTTAGGCTCAATGGTTGCTAAAAACCATCTTGATGCTGACATTTTTGCTATTTTTATTGAGTCGCAAGTCTATAAAAATTATATCAATGAATATGCTAACCCAGAGCAGCTAGATGAGGTAGATTTTGATAACTTACCCGGTTACACACCTATAAGTTAGCACCTATAAAGCCATGCCTTTATTCAAAATACGCTTATTACAGCCTATACCTATCCAAACAAAAAAATGCCACCTTACGGTGGCATTTACACACGGGGTTATTTCTACTTATAGAAATCCTTTTACTTTTTATTTGTTTTTTTATGTTGTTTTATTAACAAAAAATATGGCTCCAAAGGTAGCATTTAGTGCTTTGGGTAGCAACAGTAAAAGGTAAAGTTCATATATCTGCCATATTAACGTCATAAAAGAGCGCGAAGTAAATTCGCGCTCGTATACTTAACTGCCGTTATATTTTAATACACACGTATTTTTCTTCTAGGTACTCATCCAGCCCTTGATGCCCACCTTCTCGGCCCAAACCAGATTGTTTAACGCCACCGAAAGGCGCTACTGGGTTTGATATAACACCTTCATTTACACCTACCATACCAAATTCAAGCCCTTCACTAATTCGGTAAATTTGCTTAATATTTTGGCTGTAAAAGTAGGCTGCTAGACCAAATGGTACATCGTTAGCAAGTGCAAGCACTTCACTTTCTTCATCAAAAGGAATAACCGTTAATACTGGACCAAATACTTCTTCGTGGTAAATATCCATCTCTGTCGTTACGTTGTTTACTATTAATGGGTTTTGAAAGCTGCCACCTAAGTCACTATTATCGCCAATCAACGTAGCACCTTTATCGAGTGCGTCTTGTACTAACTGTTGTACTTTCTCTTTGGCTTTAGGGTAAATGAGTGGGCCAATATCAACATCGTCTTCAAAACCATTTGCCACTTTTAACGCTGCAACCTTAGGCGTGATTTTTGACAGTACTTTGTCGAGAATATTACGTTGTATAAAAATACGGTTTGCAGCAACACATGCCTGCCCACTGTTTCTAAATTTAGCCGCCATTAGCCCTTCAACAGCTTCATCTAAGTCGGCATTATCAAAAATAATAAAAGGTGCATTACCGCCAAGCTCCATCGAGGTGCGCTTAATTGTGTCTGCACATTGCGATAGCAACTGCTTACCTACACCGGTAGAACCGGTAAATGTAAACTTACGCACAACTTCTGAGTCAGTCAGCATTTTACCTACTGTTTTGGCATCTTGAGAAACCAGTACATTAAATGCACCTTTAACAAAACCAGCTTGATCAGCTAAGTAAGCAAGTGCGATAGCACAAAGTGGCGTGTGTTCAGAAGGTTTGAGTATAAAGCTACAGCCCGCAGCGTAGGCTGGCGCTACTTTACGAGTAACCATAGCAATAGGAAAGTTCCACGGCGTTATACCAGCTACAACACCGACAGGCTGCTTAAAACTAGTTAAACGATGCGAGTCATCTGTTGGCGGAATTACATCTCCGTAACTACGTTTGGCTTCTTCTGCAAACCATTTGATAAAACCTGCACCATAATCAATCTCACCAAGGGATTCTTTGAGTGGTTTGCCTTGCTCTTTAGTCATCAGCTCTGCAAGTGTTTGCTTGTGCTTTATTACTAGCTCATACCAGCGCATCAAGGTTTCGCTTCGCTCAGTGGCATTCGTCGTTTTTAACTTAACAAAAGCCCCTTGAGCTGCGGTTATTGCGCTATTTACACCCTGCTCGTCAATATCGCTTACTTCAACAATACTTTTTTCGGTAGCGGGATCGTTAACGCTAAAGCGCGTATCGGTTTTATAAAATTCGCCGTTAATAAATGAGTCTGAGAAAATAAGATTACTCAAAATAAACCTCCAAAATTACGTTTTAAGGTGTTAGCTTTTAATGCGTGGCATAGAGCCAAGGCTAACATTTTAGGATCTTTGCTCACGTGAGAAGCGCTGCTTCTATATTTATAAACTAGAGTTAAAACACATAACGCCAGCAAGCTTTGCTTGCCTGCAAAATAACTTACGAGCTTTGCTTGTCACGCCTACAATTCACAAACAAAAAAGCCGCTGTATCAAACAGCGGCTTTTAATATATATATCGTTAAAAACTAGTGCTCTTCATTAACGATATTGAGATTGTACTTAGGTATTTCAACCACTAGGTCTTCATCTCTTATAATTGCTTGGCAACCAAGGCGTGACTCAGGCTCTAAGCCCCATGCTTTATCTAGCATGTCGTCTTCTAGCTCATCACTTTCTTCAAGTGAGTCAAATCCTTCACGAATCACTAAGTGACACGTAGTACATGCACAAGACTTTTCACAAGCATGCGCAATGCTAATACCATTTTTAAGCGCAGCGTCGAGTACCGTTTGACCTGTAGGAGCTTCAATTGCAGCGCCGTCAGGACATAATTCAGGATGTGGAAGAAAAACAATTTGTGGCATTCTAATCTCTCTTAAATGTTGTCTACTGACTGCCCTGTAAGGGCCTTTTTAATTGATGCATCCATTCTACGCGATGCAAAGTCGCTACTCGCATTATCGACTTTTTCGATAGCTGCTTTAATTTCGCCAGGCTCTTGTGCATTTTCGCGCACTTTTACCAGTTCTGCAATTTCAGCGCGTAAGTTAGCTAGTTGCATATCGTCAAGTAATGCACCATCGGCTTCAAGTGATGCGTTAAGCGCTTCTATTACGCGCAACGCTTCTACTTGTTGCTCTTTAAGCATACGCGCTTGCATGTCGCCTTTAGCGTTGCTCATTGATTCTTTTAGCATGTTAGCTACTTGGTCATCAGATAAACCAAACGAAGGCTTAACTTGAATCTCAGCTTGTACACCTGTTGATTTTTCCATAGCTGAAACACTCAATAGGCCATCAGCATCAACTTTAAAGGTTACACGAATATGCGCAGCGCCTGCCGCCATTGGTGGAATACCTTTTAAGCTAAACTTAGCAAGCGATCGACAATCATCAACAAGCTCACGCTCACCTTGCAGCACATGTAATGACATGGCTGTTTGACCGTCTTTAAACGTTGTAAATTCTTGTGCGCGTGCTACCGGAATCGTTGTATTACGCGGAATGATTTTTTCAACCAAACCACCCATCGTTTCAAGGCCTAGCGATAACGGCAATACATCAAGCAATAACATGTCAGAATCGGGCTTATTGCCAATTAACACGTCGGCTTGAAGCGCGGCACCTAAGGCTACAACACGATCAGGATCGATTGAAGTTAGCGGCTCTTTATCAAAAAAGCTTTGTACTTGGCTACGTACCAATGGCATACGGGTTGAACCGCCTACCATAATAACTTGCAGCACTTCTTCATTTTCAATGCCAGCATCTTTTACAGCACGACGACACGAGCGCAGCGTTTTTTTAATTAGTGGCATAGCCATTTCATCAAACGTTTCGCGCGTTACTTCAACGGTGTATTTTTGATCGTCAAACTCAAGGCCCACGTTTACTTTAGCGTATTGGCTTAATGCTTCTTTACACGCTTTTGCTTTATTGATAAATAAACGTAAAACTGAAGGTGATAATGCTGACACACCTGTTTGCTGCTTAAAGTAATCAACAAGGAGCGAATCAAAGTCATCGCCGCCGAGGCTAGAGTCGCCACCGGTTGCCATTACTTCAAATACACCTTGGTGTAATCTAAGTACTGATATATCGAACGTACCACCGCCTAAATCATAAACAGCAATAATACCTTCTTGACCTGAATCTAAACCATAAGCAACCGCTGCTGCTGTTGGTTCATTTAATAAACGTAGTACGTTAATACCCGCAAGCTCTGCGGCATCTTTAGTACTTTGGCGCTGCGCGTCATCAAAGTACGCTGGTACTGTGATTACAGCCCCTAAAATTTCTTGGTTACCAAAACTTTGCTCAGCTCGTGCTTTTAATGCAGCTAAAATATGGCTTGATGCTTTAATTGGACTAATTTTACCTGCCGCAGTTTCTATTGCTAGCGCACCGTTGTGCTCACAAAATTCATACGGTAGTTGCCCATAACTTTGCTCTATTTCAGCCTGAGTTTTACCTAAAAAACGCTTAACCGAAATAAGTGTGTTAGCAGGGTCTTGCGTTGCTACTTGTGCAGCTTCTGCGCCAACAGTAATACCGCCTGCTTGATAACGAACAACCGACGGTAACATAGCCGCGCCAAGATCATCAGTTAACGTGCGGGCTTCGCCACTTTGCACTGTTGCAACTAATGAATTAGTTGTACCAAGGTCAATACCAATTGCTAGTTTATGTTCGTGTGGTGCCGCGCTTTGCCCCGGCTCAGCAATTTGCAATAATGCCATAATGCTCTTTAAACTCGTGTTGCTCGCTTTGCAGCAAGTAATTAATCGTCAAATAAACTGTCTTCGATACGCTCTAGTTCTTCACGTAACTTATAAACAAACTTCAGTTTACGAATATTATCTGCGGCAAGTTGATATTGCTGCTCATCGTTACTTGCTAATTGCTCAGCAAGTTGTGCACTGTATTGCGCGTTTAATTGCTTAATTTGTTTTTCAAAATTTGCAATGGCGGTATCAGGATCGCTAGCTGATGTTAGCTCTTCAAGTTCTTCGCGAAGTTCCATTTGCTGCATTAAAAACATTGGATCTTGCAAGGTTTGCTGCTCTGCACGAATATCAACGCCTAGCTCGCTCAACATATATTCAGCACGTTTTACTGGGTGCTTTAATGTTTGTAGCGCATCGTTAATTTCGGCGGTGCTTTGCACAGCCATTAACTTATCGCGGCTGCTCGCATTCGCGTGGCGATCGGGATGTACAGTACGCTGTAATTCCAAGTAGTGCTTGTTAACCGTTGCTAAATCAATATTGTAATCAACGGGGACTGCAAATAATTCAAAGTAACGCATAACTTCAACCAATAATATTCAGAAATAACAAAGCCCTACATTAACTGGCAGGGCTTATTTATACTACAAAGATATTTAAAGCTTAAACGGTAAAGCTTTCGCCACAACCACACTCATCTGCTTGATTCGGGTTATTAAATTTAAACCCTTCATTTAAGCCTTCTTTAGTGTAGTCGAGCTCTGTGCCATCGATGTAAACTAAGCTTTTAGCGTCAACAATTAATGTGACACCTTTAGCCGCAAAAGTTTCATCGTCTTCGTTTAAATCGTCAACAAACTCAAGTACATAAGCAAGACCTGAACAGCCCGTCGTTTTAATGCCAACGCGCAGGCCTAAACCTTTACCGCGGTTTGCTAAAAATGATTGTACGCGGTTTGCTGCCGCATCTGTCAATGTCACTGCCATGAGTTTCTCTTCTTACTTCGCTTGTTTGCTTTTGTAGTCTGCAATTGCTGCTTGAATTGCGTCTTCGGCTAAAATTGAACAGTGAATTTTCACTGGTGGCAACTCAAGCTCTGCACTGATATCAGTGTTTTTAATTGTAGCTGCTTCGTCTAGCGTTTTGCCTTTAACCCACTCTGTTACAAGTGAAGATGAAGCAATTGCGCTACCACAACCGTAGGTTTTGAATTTTGCATCTTCAATAACGCCAGTGGCAGATACTTTAATTTGCAGTTTCATTACGTCACCACATGCTGGTGCGCCTACCATACCCGTTGCCACTGACGGATCGTTCTTATCTAGAGTACCTACGTTACGTGGGTTTTCTACGTGGTCGATTACTTTATCACTATAAGCCATTATTCTATCCTCATTACCTGCTAGGGTATGTGCTCACACTATTAGTGGTGAGCCCATTCAACTGAATCTAAATCAATACCTTCTTGATGCATCTCCCAAAGTGGAGACATCTCACGTAGGCGACCGATAGAGTTTTTCATTAATTCGACGGTGTAATCAATCTCTTCTTCGGTAGTAAAGCGACCAATACTAAAACGAATTGAGCTATGTGCTAATTCGTCGTTACGGCCAAGTGCACGTAATACATAAGAAGGCTCTAAGCTTGCAGATGTACAGGCTGAACCTGACGATACTGCAATGTCTTTTACTGCCATAAGTAACGACTCACCTTCAACAAAGTTAAAGCTGATGTTTACAATACCCGGTACTGATTGGTCTTGTGTGCCGTTAAAGTATACTTCGTCCATATCAGCCATAATGCCGTCGATTAAACGATTACGTAAGGCGCTGATGTGTGCGTGATCTTTTTCGAAATCTTGCTTAGCAATTTTAAACGCAGTACCCATACCCACTAATTGGTGAGTTGCTAGTGTACCAGAGCGCATACCGCGTTCATGTCCGCCACCGTGCATTTGCGCTTCAAGGCGAGCACGTGGTTTACGACGAACGTAAAGTGCACCAACACCTTTAGGGCCATACACTTTATGTGCAGAGAACGACATAAAATCAACTTTAAGCTGTTGCACGTCGATTAATACTTTGCCCGCGCTTTGCGCTGCATCTACGTGGAACATAATTTTACGTTCGCGACACATTTCGCCAATAGTCGCGATATCTTGAATCACACCTAGCTCGTTATTAACGTGCATGATGCTTACAAGTACTGTGTCGTCACGCATTGTGTCGGCAAGTTTTTGTAAATCAAGTAGGCCGTTTTCTTCAACGTCCATGTAAGTTACTTCAAAACCTTGGCGCTCAAGCTCACGACATGTGTCGATTACAGCTTTATGCTCAGTTTTAGCGGTAATAACGTGCTTACCTTTTTTCTTGTAAAACTGTGCTGCACCTTTAATAGCAAGGTTATTTGATTCTGTTGCACCCGATGTGAAAACAATTTCACGTGGGTCTGCATTAATTAAATCAGCAATATCTGTACGCGCTTGGTCAACAGCTTCTTCTGCTTGCCAACCAAAACGATGTGAGCGTGACGCAGGATTACCAAACTTACCGTCCATTGTCAGGCACTGCATCATTTCTTTAGCAACACGTTCGTCAACAGGCGTGGTCGCTGCGTAATCTAAATAAATCGGTAACTTCATTTCTCTCTCCGCTGCAGGTCAACCTTAAAGTTGACAGCTTACTTGAATGTTTTCCAACTGCTTAATTGCATTATTGATACTGTTATCTTGGCGCGATGCTATTTCTTTCACATCTGATTTTTCCACCAATTCAGCAAGGGTAATATTATTCAAAAATTCTTCTATGCGTGCGCTTAAGTCTGACCACAAATTATGTGTTAAACAACGCATACCACTCTGACAGCCGGTATCGGCACCTTGGCAACGTGTTGCATCGACCGATTCGTCTACGGCGCTAATAATATCGCCAACAGAGATAACGCCCGCTTCACGCCCTAGTAAATAACCACCACCAGGTCCACGAACAGAACTTACTAGGCCATTTTTACGTAAACGAGCAAATAATTGTTCAAGGTAAGACAAAGAAATTTCTTGTCTTTGTGAAATATCAGCAAGGGCTACAGGACCTACACCTGTGTGTAGTGCAACATCCAGCATAGCTGTAACGGCATATCTGCCTTTTGATGTTAACTTCATAACGCCCCCTGCACAAAAGAGTGCAAATTTTAATTACCAGAGTAAATTAGTCAAGTATTATCACTTGATAAAAATTTGATTTATAAACTCTTACTTTTTAAATTGTAGAGTTAACAAACTTTCAATACTTGACCTCTTTGGTCAAGTATTACAGCCATTGTAATTACCTGAGTATTTTAGTCAAGTATTAGCTAGTTATTTACCTATTGGTTTTTATAACTAATAGCTATACCTAAGTTACTTAGGGATAGCCTTATTAATTGAGGTGAGAATACCGCGTAAAATATTCATTTCGGCATCTTCAGGGTGAGCTCGGTTAAACAAACGGCGTAATTTAGTCATAACTAAACCAGGGTGTTGTTTGATGATAAAACCTGTTTTGAAAAGTGTATCTTCAAGGTGATCATAAAACAGCTCTGTTTGCTTTGAGCTTGGGTAAACAGCATCGTCTTCTTCAACCTTTTTAGGTTGTTGATTTAAAAATGCCATACGCGTTTCGTAGCTAAGTGTTTGTACGGCCATTGCTAAATTAAGCGAGCTGTATTCTGGATTAGCAGGAATACATACATGGTAATTACAAAGCTGTAATTCTTCGTTAGTTAAGCCGCTGTTTTCACGACCAAATACTAGCGCTACAGGGCCATTTACCGCTTCAGCAACGAGTTTTTCACCACATTCACGTGGTTCAACCATTGGCCACGAAAGCGTACGAGAACGCGCACTTGTGCCAATCGTTAATGTGCAGTCAGCGATAGCTTCTTCAACGGTACCTACAATAACTGCATTGCCTAAAACATCAGTTGCGCCTGCAGCTAATGCACTTGCTTGGCTGTCTATTTCGCAAGCAGGATCAACTAAATAAAGTTTTGATAAACCCATGGTTTTCATGGCGCGAGCCGCCGAACCAATATTGCCCGAATGTGACGTGTTAACTAAAACAATGCGAATATCATCTAAGATCATTACTGTGCTACTTTGCTATGCCAAAAAATTGCGCAAATTCTAACATGAAAGTGCAATAAGATCCTAGATTCAAAAGGCTAGATCCTAAGATCTAGCCCAATATAACAATTCTTTCATCGATAAGTGTCGCTGCAAGCAAAGTATGGTTTCAGCGACAGAAATTGTCGCTGAAAGCAAAGTATACTTTCAATTTGTCAGACTATGCTTACTTTATGTCAAAGTATGCTTTCAGCGACAGAAATTCTAGGGATATACCACCAATTTGTTTTGATGTTTAAACCATTGCCGCTTTTACATAAACATCAAAACGGTTCTTTTTGGTTTTGATCTGCATACTTGGGGTTTTTTCGTTTAAAAATGGGGCGTAATCGGGGCGCTTTACTACTACACGCTTACTGGCGAGTGGGTAGGCGAATTCGAGTAAATCGTCAGCGTCGGTATCTGCACCAACAAGCTCTTGAAATACACGCATTTCTTTTTTAACTAATGCTGATTTTTCGCGGTGCGGGAACATAGGATCTAAATAAACCACATCGGGCATGCTTTCACACTGCGATAGTAGGGTATGGCTTGAACCAAATATTAGGCTCATATTTTCTTTCATCCACAAACCAATTTCAATATCGCTATAGGCTCGCTTTAAACCATCGTATAAAAGTGCAGCTACAACCGGGTGACGTTCATGTAATATAACTTTGCACCCTAGCGAGGCAAGTACAAAACCATCTCGCCCTAAGCCTGCGGTAGCATCAAGTACAACAGGCGTTGCGCCTTTATTTAAACCCACCGCTTTGGCAATTGCTTGCCCTTTACCACCGCCAAACTTACGCCTATGGGCGGCAGCACCGGTTACAAAATCAACGTTAATTGCACCTAGTTTAGGCTCGTCGGTTTTAAATAGACTTAACCCTTTATCATCGTAATGTAAGCTAAAGCCACTACAATTTTGCGCCCATTGGGCTAAACCAAAGCGTGTTTCTAATTCATTTAAATAAGGGCGTAACTCTTTAAAAGCACACTGAATAACCACAATAAACTCCGACGATAAAATACGCCTGTAGTATATCAACCGCTTTACTTTAAAGCACTAAAATAGCTCTATATCACTATGATGATTCGTATTGACCTTTGCGGCTTCCCCTTTAGTACGTAAATTGGATATAAGTTCATTGCGGCTTTCGGCAACTTGTTTAAGCTGATATTTGATAAAGGCTAAATCACTATTAGCCGATACAAATAACTGCATTGTTTGATCCAATTGAGATATATATAAAGTGAGATCCGCAGGATTTGCTTGTGTTTGTTGTAGCTTAATAGCGCAGTCAAGTTCATGTAGCTGCTCTATAAACTCTTTAGTACTTTTGTTTTGCTCTACATTTTGAGTAGTTAACTGCTTAACAATATCTTGAAGGGCTGTACTTATTTGAGCTGCCTGCTCATAACTGCTTTCGCTTCTTTCCATGGTAACAACCTTCTCGTTGGTTACTTCTAATATATGCGGGAACAGATCTTTGTAGCGCCCATACAAAGCATCGTTATCAACTGGCATATTTTTTATCAAAAGGGACACTTTGGGATAATTAATGATAGTGCTGCTACCAATATCAACAAATCGTTGAGCATTTCGATGTTGCTCAAGCAGCTCTTGTTCTAACGGGCAAACACCACTTTGCTGGCTGTAAAAAATACCTTTTCCTTGATACCAAAACACAACCACAACATCTAAATTTAAAGGAGCAAAAAAGGTAAAAAAGTATTCACTCAACGATTGAAAGTTATTAGCGTGATAACTTTGTCCAACGTAGCGCATTATACGCCCCATATCGCCTGACTCTGTCATTGCCATTTCAGCTGTTTTATTCGCTTTGACTATATCCAGTTTTAGTTTTGCGCATTTTTGCCTATATTCGTAAAGTACCTTTATTCGCGCTATTAACTCTTCTGCATTAAAAGGTTTTGTAATGTAATCAGATGCGCCGACGCTGTAACCTTTTACCCGATCGCTTAGCTCTATTTTAGATGAGAGAAACATAACGGGAATATCCTGAGTATTTTGACTTTGCTTTATTGTTTTACATACGTCATAACCTGACATACCTGGCATTTCAATATCGAGTAAAATAATATCTGGGTTGTATTTATTGGTTAGCCTTAATCCTTCATCGCCATCTTTTGCATGAATTATTTTACAAAACCCTGCTAAAGACTCTTCAATTATATGATGAACATACTTGTCGTCATCAATTGCCAATACCAACTTTGCCATGCCTTAGTCCATTTTATTAGGTGTGCTAAAAGCATAGTACGGTAGGATGAAATTACTAAAAATTATTAGATAATAATTTTAAAATAATAAAAAAGCGCCATTAAGGCGCTTTAATTTGATTTGTGCTAAATATTAATTTTTAAACAGCAATACCGCTATGGCGTAGTAACGCGTCGACATTTGGCTCACGACCACGGAACTTTTTAAATAATTCCATTGGCTCTTCACTGCCGCCTTTTTCTAAAATATTTTGCATGAAGGCTTGCCCTGTTTCAGCGTTAAAAATACCTTCTTCTTCAAATTTAGAAAATGCATCAGCAGAAAGTACTTCAGCCCATTTATACGAATAGTAACCTGCACTATAACCGCCGGCAAAAATATGACTAAAACCATTTTGAAAACGGTTAAACTCAGGCGGTTTAACGATTGATGTGCGGCTACGTACATCGTTTAGTACTGCTTGAATTTGGCATTGCTCACCCACTTTGTAATCGTTATGGATTTTAAAGTCGAATAACGAAAACTCAATTTGACGTAGCATTTGTACGCCTGAGTTATAGTTTTTAGCAGCAAGTAACTTATCAAGTAACTCTTTAGGTAACGGCTCACCCGTTTCATAATGACCTGAAATAAAGCTCAGGGCTTCTTCGTCATAACACCAGTTCTCTAAAAACTGACTAGGAAGCTCTACCGCATCCCATGCAACACCATTAATACCCGCAACAGGAGCTGCATCAACTTGTGTCAACATGTGGTGAATACCATGACCAAACTCATGAAATAAAGTAGTTACTTCGTCATGAGTAAACAGCGCCGGTTTATCGCCAACCGCCTTATTAAAGTTACACACTAAATAAGCCACTGGAGTTTGTAGTTCGCCGTTAGCACGTACTTTACGACCCATACAGTCATCCATCCACGCACCACCACGTTTGTGGTCGCGTGCATATAAATCTAGATAAAAGCGCCCACGAAGCGTATTGCTACTATCTACAATTTCAAAAAAGCGCACATCTTTATGATAAGTATCAAAATCAGTAACTTCTTTTACGCTAATACCAAATAAGCGATTAACGGTTTCGAATAATCCACTTAATACTTTATTTGCAGGGAAGTAAGGACGTAGTACTTCGTCTGAAATTGCATACTTTTCTTGCTTAAGCTTTTCGCTGTAGTAACCAAAATCCCATGCTTCTAATTCAGAAATACCGTGTTTTTGTTCAGCATACGCTTTTAGCTCGGCCACTTCTTGCTCTGCTTGTGGTTTTGATTTAGCCGCTAGGTCTTCTAAAAATGAGAATACTTGTTCTGGTGACTCTGCCATTTTAGTCGCGAGTGACTTTTCAGCGTAGCTGTTGAATCCTAGTAACTGTGCAAGTTCATGACGAAGCGCAAGCTCCTCTCTCATAATATCTGAGTTATCAAACTCACCGGCGTTAGGGCCTTGATCTGATGCGCGCGTAGAAAACGCAGTGTAGGTTTCCCTGCGTAGTTCGCGGTTATCTGCGTAAGCCATTATTGGTAAATATGATGGAAAATCGAGTGTAAATAACCAGCCATCTAATTCTTTACTTTTTGCGGTGTCGGCTGCAAGTGCAAGAGCTGATTCTGGCAAGCCAGCTAAGTCGCTCTCATCAGTAATATGCTTGTGCCACGCTAAAGTCGCATCCATTACATTGTTGCCAAATTTTGAGGCAAGCTCAGATAAACGTGCGCTTATTTCACCATAGCGTTTTTGTTGTTCTGGCGCTAAAGCAATACCCGATAATTTAAAATCACGCAGCGCATTAGTAATTGTTTTCTGCTGTGCTGTAGTCAGCGTTTTAAATTCGTCGCTGTTATAAAGCGTATTATACGCGTTGTATAAACCTTGATGCTGACCTACAAATGTTGAATATTCAGATATTAACGGTAAGCACTGCTCGTAAGCTTCACGTAATTCGTCGTTATTCATTACTGAATTTAAATGCGATACAGGGGAAAACATGCGCGATAATTTATCGTCAGCTTCTTCAAGGGGTAATACTAAGTCATCCCACGTGTACGAACCTTTAGCTAACACGTCATCAATGGCTTTACGACAAAGCTCAATACCGTCTTTTAGTGCGGGTACTACATACTCAGGCTTTATTTTTGAAAATGGTGGTAAGCCTTCAAGGCCAATTAATGGGTTGCTCATAAATACTCTCTTTGCGTTAATGCATTACGTTTTAAATTGGGTCTAAAAGTAAAAAAACAACTCAACTGCTTTTAAGTTGTGTAATTTTAATAGGGTTGCTCCAGAGCAAAACACAAATAACCCATTAATGAGTCAGCCACTTTATAACGCTCTAGTACCGTATCAACTAAATTATTGCTACATACTTGCTTTTGAGTCAGCGGGCTAATAGCTATAAAGTCTTTTCGCTTGAGCTCATTTATTAATGGGTGCTCTTTTTCAAAACCTCTTGGTGGGCGTTTTAGCGACTCTCCTGACATTTCAAAAATAGATTTAAATTGCTCATCATAAATTGCTTTTT
Source organism: Pseudoalteromonas sp. Z9A6 (assembly GCF_011378805.1). NCBI lineage: Bacteria > Pseudomonadati > Pseudomonadota > Gammaproteobacteria > Alteromonadales > Pseudoalteromonadaceae > Pseudoalteromonas > Pseudoalteromonas sp. Z9A6. The sequence goes on along the minus strand of NZ_WTKZ01000005.1, from coordinate 136,835 downwards.
TATAGCTATTTGGGTTTTCATCTATGCAGGTTCTAATTGCATTAAGCGCCTTTGATTCTGGTCGCCAAATACCAGCACCTACAAAACATTCGTCATTTGCTAAGTGAAAATAAAAACCAGGGGCATGTACGTCTTTTCCCATAAAATGGCGAAATTGAATTCCTACATTAATTTTATATGGGGTTTTATCTTTACTAAAACGCGCGTCTTTATGGATTCTCATTAAACTACCGCCGACTTTTTTATCTGATGCGACAAAATGGCTAGAAACCTCAGCAAGTGGTGCTTGCATTTGCCTAATGAAATCTAAAGCGGGCTCTCTTACGTATTCCTCATACTGTGATTTATGGTCGTTAAACCAGTCTCTATTATTGTTTTGATCAAGCAGAGCAAGAAATTCGAATGTTTTTTTACTAAACATAGGTCACCTAAACACTCTTTATTTTTAAAACTTAATGTTATGCTAATGCGCATAAAACTCAACGCCTAAGGACATAAAATGACACAACACTTTGATTATATTGCAATCGGTGGTGGCAGTGGTGGTATTGCCTCTGCAAATAGAGCGGCAATGCGTGGCGCTAAAGTAGCACTTATAGAAGCAAAACACATGGGCGGCACGTGTGTAAACGTGGGCTGTGTACCTAAAAAAGTAATGTGGCACGGTGCTCAGGTTGCTGAAGCAATTAATTTATATGCCCCAGATTACGGCTTTAATGTTGAAGTTAAAGGCTTTGATTGGAGCAAGTTAGTAGAAAGCCGTGAAGCCTATATAGGCCGAATTCATAAAGGTTATGACAGTGGCCTTGCTAGCAATGGCGTTACTGTAATCAAAGGCTTTGCTAAATTTGTAGATAATAAAACAGTTGAAGTAAACGGCAAGCACTACACAGCCGACCATATATTAATTGCAGTAGGTGGACGCCCAAGCATTCCGCATATTGAAGGTGCTGAACACGGTATCGATTCAAATGGCTTTTTTGAGCTAAAAGAGCAACCTAAGCGCGTTGCAGTAATAGGCGCAGGCTACATAGCCGTTGAGCTTGCTGGTGTATTACATGGTTTAGGTACTGAAACACATTTATTTGTTCGTAAGCATTCTCCACTTCGTAACTTTGACCCATACATAGTTGAAACCCTTGTTGATGTTATGGCTGCCGAAGGCCCTACTCTTCATACAGAATCTGTACCTCATAAATTAGTTAAAGAAGATGATGGCTCTGTAACGCTACATTTAGATAATGGTAAAACTCATAACGTTGACCAAGTAATTTGGGCCATTGGCCGCCAGCCAACAACAGATGCAATTAATGTAGCTGCTGCCGACGTAGAAGTTAACAGCGATGGTTTTGTTAAAGTTGATGAGTTTCAAAATACCACAGCTAAAAACGTTTATGCTGTTGGTGATATTATCGAAAACGGTATTGAACTTACGCCTGTAGCAGTTAAAGCAGGGCGTACTTTATCAGAACGCTTATTTAATAAAGAACTACCTGATGATTTAAAAATGGATTACAGCCTAGTTCCTACTGTTGTATTTAGTCACCCACCAATTGGTACTATTGGCCTTACTGAACAAGAAGCTATTTCTCAATACGGCGAAGAAAACGTTAAGATTTACCAATCTGGTTTTACAGCTATGTACACAGCGGTAACTAAACATCGCCAACCTTGTAAAATGAAGCTTGTATGTGCCGGCCCAGACGAAAAAGTAGTTGGCCTACATGGTATTGGTTTTGCGGTTGATGAAATGATTCAAGGTTTTGCAGTTGCCATGAAAATGGGCGCTACTAAAGCTGATTTTGATGCCGTTGTTGCGATTCACCCAACAGGTTCTGAAGAGTTTGTTACTATGCGCTAGGCGCTAAACTCTAAGCGCTCAATTATAAAAAGCCCTTGTTAAGTAATTAGTAAGGGCTTTTTAATGCTTGTTATATTTTGCACAATAAACCACTTAAAACGTCACATTAAAAACATCGATTCAACATTAAAAAAACATCTAAGCCATTATTTTAAAAGCAAAAATTTTAGACCAATAAAAAGGTTAAAAGTTTAAATTTTGTTTTGGCTTTAAAGCATTTTAACGATTAGAATCCCGCGCATTTATAGTTTCTCTTGGTTATTTATGTTTTTACTGCGATCTTTTATTTATTTATTATGCCTAGCGGGTGTTGCTCATTTAATTCAACTTGAAGGGTTTGAATTAAAACAGGATGCACTTTACAGTGAAGAAACTCTTACCGAACATATGCAAGATGTTTTAACTTTTTTAAGCTGTATTTTATTTTTTTACGCTTCGCGAATTAACTTTCAACTCAAAATACCGGCTGTATTACTAGCTGCGTTATCGGCAATGATGTTTGTGAGAGAGTTTGATACCTACCTCGACTTATACTTTTTTGATGGCGCTTGGCAAAGTATCGTCTATTCAATTTTAGCTGGCGTGTTTGTTTATTTAATAACAAACAGAGGAAGTATTTTTAACGCTTTAAAAGCCTATAGCCTCACTCCTAGTTATGGAATTTGCTTATCAGGCATGGTTACTTTACTCGCATTTTCGCGAATGATGGGCAAAGGCGCATTTTGGCATTCAGTAATGGGTGATGACTATGTACGTGCGGTAAAAAACATTGTTGAAGAAGGTATAGAAACGCTTGGCTATACTTTGATTTTTATTTCAGCCATTGAGCTTGTACTCATATGCCGAAAAAGAATGGCTAAAAATCACAAGCATTGCACTGATCAAGTAACTCAATAACGTAGCTAAATTTTTTATTGGTTACTTTTTTTACACTAAATTTGCTAATTGGTTTAATAAATCAATATACTGAGCCTGTTTTTATCAACTCACGTTTAATTGGATACCATGACTAAAGATATATTGCTGCATCCGTTTCTTCTTTCAATTGTAATGATCACAATTGCATTTGTACTAAAAGTGCTTGTTGATAAGCTTGCTAAAAGTCGCGCAGAAAAAAAAGAAAAAGACATCCGTTACATCGCACACAATATTAAGCACTTTATTAATTTTGTAATGATGATATCGCTGCTATTTGTGTGGTCGACCGAAATTCAAAACTTTGCACTTTCTATTGCTGCTTTTGCCGTGGCGATTGTACTTGCAACGCGTGAGTTTATTCAGTGTGTAATAGGCTTTTTTTACCTCGTAACAACTCGCCCGTTTAGAGTGGGTGATTGGATACAAGTAGGTGATTACTTTGGTGAAGTAGCTGAAACGGATTGGATAAAAACAACCATGCATGAAATTGATATACATACTTATCAATTTTCAAGAAAAACCATATACATACCTAATAATAAGCTGATTACCAGCTCTATTAAAAACTTAAATTTTGTAAAACGCTTTGTTACACATCATTTTATTATTGTCCGAAGAGAGAGCTTTAACCCTTACCCTATTCACGACACACTCACTGAGCAAGCTAAACTGTACTGCGAAGAGTTTCAAGAAGTAGCAAGCCGTTATAATTCGATGATTGAGCGTAAACTTGATGCAAAAATATCTGGCCCAGAGCCGGTAATTCACTTTGGTACAACCGATTTAGGTGAATTTAAAGCAAGCTTTACCTTGTTTTGCCCGACAGAAAAAGCGCTTGAGATAGAGCACAAATTAACAGAGTGCTTTTTTGCGTTATGGTACAAAGAGGCTGAAAAAAATAAAGAAGGTGAAGGAGAGGCATAAACCTCGCCTACACAAAGTAAAAATACAAATCGTAGGTGCGAATTTATTTCGCGCTCTATTTCTAAGTCTGTATTTAAAAAGCGAGGTATAAAACCTCACCTACCCAAAGTAAGAATGCAAATCGTAGGTGCGAATTTATTTCGCGCCCTATTGCGTGAGCGTATATTTAAAAGGCGAGGTGTAAAACCTCACCTACAATAAACATCAAGCACGTAGGTAGGAATTCACTTCGCGCTTGAGTAATATTTAAGCTGTACCACCGACCGTTAACTGATCAATTTTAAGGCTTGGTTGGCCTACGCCTACCGGTACGCTTTGACCATCTTTACCACAAACACCAACACCTTTATCAAGTGCTAAGTCGTTACCAACCATAGATATTTGCTGCATTACTTCTGGTCCATTACCAATAAGCGTTGCGCCTTTAATTGGTTGGGTAATTTTACCATTTTCGATTAAATACGCTTCTGATGCGCTAAATACAAACTTACCTGAGGTTATATCAACTTGTCCGCCGCCAAAGTTAGGCGCGAATACCCCTTTTTTAACTGAGCTTATAATATCTGCTTGACTGTGCTCACCACCTAACATGTAGGTGTTAGTCATGCGAGGCATTGGTAAATGCGCATAAGACTCACGACGTGCGTTACCGGTAGGATTTACACCCATTAAACGCGCGTTTAGCTTATCTTGCATATAGCCTTTTAAAATACCGTTTTCGATAAGTACGTTGTAAGCGGCTGGTGTGCCTTCATCATCAACATTAAGTGACCCACGGCGATCAGCCATGGTGCCATCATCAACAACAGTACACAGCTCAGATGCTACTTTTTGGCCCACTTTACCACTAAACGCAGACGCGCCTTTGCGGTTAAAGTCGCCTTCAAGTCCATGCCCTACTGCTTCGTGTAAAAGCACGCCAGGCCAACCATTACCAAGTACAACTTCCATCGTGCCTGCAGGTGCATCAATAGCTTCAAGGTTTACTTTAGCTTGGCGTACAGCTTCTTCAGCAAATTCCATCCAACGTGGTTTACCATCAACAAGCTCTTTAAAGTAACCATAATCTAAACGTGCACCACCACCTGCGCCACCGCGTTCACGGCGACCATTTTTTTCAAGCAGCACTGAGCAGTTTAAACGAATAAGCGGGCGAATATCGGTGGCAAACGTACCATCACTTGCTGCGATTAATACTTCTTCGTATACCGCCGACATTGAACTAATTACTTGCTCTGCATCGGGTGCTAGTTCACGAATATAGTTTTCAAGTTCGCGTAATAAACTCACCTTGTCGGTATCGCTCATACTCGAAATTGGCTGATGCGCTGCAAACTGCTCTTTAGCTTTAACATCACTAAATACTTTAATCGCTCTATCTTCGCCAGCATCTGCGATGCTACGAGCCGCTGTAGCCGCTTTATTAAGTGCTTCAAGATTTATTGCATCAGAGTAAGAAAAACCTGTTTTTTCGCCGCTTACAGCACGTACACCAACGCCACGTTCAACGTTATAAGAGCCTTCTTTAACTAAGCCGTCTTCAAGCACCCATGATTCGTGGTGGCTTGATTGAAAATATAAATCGGCGTAATCCACTTTATGCTGATGTATGTAAGCGAGCGTTTTTTCGAGCTCTTCTCTATTTAGCTGGCTGTCTTGTAGTAAATGCTGTTCAACCGAATTCATAATAAATGCTCTCTAAATCGTTGATGAGATTGCACGGGCATATCTCGTCTAATTTTTTGTAACTGGTCTAAATCTGCGTTGCAGCTTATAAAACCGGTGCCTGTTGGCAATTCACTCAGGGTATTGCCCCAAGGCGAAATAATAATACTGTGGCCATATGTTTGTCGGCCATTTTCATGTGTACCGTACTGAGCTGCTGCAACTACATAACATTGTGTTTCTATTGCGCGAGCTGCTAATAGCGGTTGCCAATGCGCTTGCCCTGTAGGGACTGTAAAAGCACTGGGTACTAAAATAATATCGGCGCCTTGGCGTACTAGTTCGTTAAATAAGCCACTAAAGCGCAGATCATAACATACTGTTAAGCCAATTTTACCAAAGGGAGAATCAACAACCACTACATCGCGACCTGCTTGGGTAAAATCTGACTCTCGATAGCTACCTGTTTTATCATCAACGGTTACATCAAATAAATGTATTTTGTTATACGTTGCAACCAGCTCGCCTTGATTATTATATAAGTGCGATGCTGCGTAATACTTATGTTCGTTAAATGGCTCAGGCATTGTGCCTGCATTTAACCAAATATTATGGTGTTGGCACAATTCACTAAGTTGTAATTTGTATTGATCAACTTGCTTAGCAACACGTAACGTATCGTTACCACTTTTACTAAACACTAAAAAAGCTTCTGGCAAGCAAACAAGTAATGGTCTTGTTGCTGGCAGAGTTTTAAGTGCGCGCTTTAAGCTTGCTATGTTGTCATCAGGGTTTAGCCCTGAACACATTTGTAGGGCAACTATTGTGGGTGTGCTTATGCTTGCTGTTTTGTTCATTGCGTTACTGTTACTTGTGCATCTTTAAGTTTTAAATCGACTGATGCTTGTGGCTGATTTTGCGCAGCTTGAGGTAGTGTAACTTCACGACTTTTTCTGTCGAGTTCTTGAACAATAGGATCGTTCATTTTACCCGTTACTTTAAAATTGATCTCTGAGATGACGCGCGCAGAATGAATAACTTTATCAAGTGCTAAAGCAGCAAGCCCTGTTACTGGATTAACCATCCATGCCACTATAACCGGAATGCTTGAGGTTACTTGTGGCGCTACAGCAAGGTCGTAATCTATATCTAGCGTATTTAAATTTGCGTAGCCTTTAATAGTTAAATCGGCAGGCACACCATCCATTTTAGTATCTTTAGTGTAAGCGATACCGTTTTCTAACTGCATAGAGCCTTGCATGCTGTTATAAAAAAAGCCCTTTGAAAATACATCTCTAAAATCAAGTTTCAGTTTACGTACGAGTGAATCAAGGCTCAACAGCGAAAATACGCGTGCACCACCATCACTGATTTCAGTTAAGTGACCTTCCCCTAAATCCCAAGTAACTTCACCACTTAAAGTTTTCACATCAAAGTCATAAGGTGCAGCTTGCCAAGTAAGATCATAATTTAGATCAGCTTTAGAATCCTTAATTGCAGAGGTAATATCAAACTCGCCAAACAACGCGCCTATATCATCACTTTTAAGCTCACCACTTAGCGTTGTTAAACCATTTTGCCACTGCCCTTTAGTGCGCAGTACATGATCTCCTTTATCGATTACAAGTTCTGATATCGATAAGCGCTCGCCATCACCTAATAATGACGCACTCACTTTATCAAGCTGGTAGCGATCAATTTTACAGTCACTACATTCAAACTCAATGGCAGGTATTTTGGTAAGCCAGCTCAAGTCTTCCTCAGGAAGTACATCTGTTATTTCAATTAATTGTTCGCTAGGCTGTGCAAAATTAAGCCTTAAGTAATCGGCATTAATTCGTATAGGCATGCTCGGTTGTGATGTAGGAATAAAAACGCCCGCTCTAAGTTCTTTAGCATTTAGCTTTAGGTATAAATCGTCTTTTGATGGTGCTAAACGCATTTCAAAATCATTAAAGATGATGTTACTCGCATCAAGCATACCTATATTTGCGACCACTTCATTAAGCGGTGGCATAATCCCTTTTGATTTTTTATCTGGGTTTGATTTACCTGCTTTAATTATTTGATCAATCAGATCAAACCAAGGCACTAATTCACTCTGCTCAAGATTTATATTTACGCTTAAATCTTTTTGGTTTAATCCTAAATCTTGTTTTCCGAGCACAAAATGGACATTACTAAACTGTGATTTTCCATTTTCTAAAATAGCATTAAAGTAAAACTGTTGATTAGCGTTTGCTGTAATGAGATTAGAAATATCATCACCTTGTACTACAGCATCAAGCGCCCACACTTGTTCGCTATTTTTATTATAAGGTGCGGGTAAGTTACTCGTTAAGCCAAGTAGTTCTGAGTTTACCTGTGCACGATAATTAAAGCCTTGTTCGGTAAAATTAAGTACTAAACCAATATCAACATCGCTTTGCCCGTTTAAATAATTTTTTAATATACCTTGTCCACTGTCAATTAATGTATCGGCGTCAATTTTGGCGTTTATATCTATGTTTGCTTGATAATTTTTAGCATCACTTTTACTGCTGTAATTAATGTTTAGCGGCATGCCCAACCACTTCGCAGTCGCATTTTTAAGTGTGATGTTGTCGTTTGTAAAATTAAGTTCGCCAGTTAAGTTTTTAAGCTCAATACCTGGCGTTGCTATAAATACTGGCAAATCATTTAAATTAACTTTGCCGCTAACACTGGCTCCGCCTTTAAACTTAGAGCCTACTAAAAGCTCAATACTGGCATCGGCTTCGCCTTTGCCCTGTACAACGTTAAAAATTTCAGCAAGAGGTTTGGCAATAGGTGTCGCTGCAAAAAAGTCATGTAACTTTTCCATCTCTGCTTTTTTATCAATTTGCACAATAAGTTCATCAGCATTCATTAAATCTGCAATGCTCACCTGTACACTATTACCAATATCTAAATTAACCAACTTGCCTTGCTGGCTATATATGTCCATCCGCTCATTAGCAAAATGTAGCTGTACATTAGCATTAGTGACCGCAGGCCAATCAGGGTCAAACTCATAGGTTGCATTGTCTATTTGTGCTAATACATCAAACTGGCCACTACCATCAGTAAATGGGAAACCAGACAAAGGCCCTGCAAATAAGACCTGTGCTTTAGATACTTCTCCGCCTTTAATTGCACCATTTAAATAGCTAACAAGTTCAGGGCTCATCGCTTTTAATGGGAAGTAATGACCTGCAATATTGGCATCTGGAGCGAATGCTTCTGCGTAAAGATCTAATCGAGGATCATCTGTTAGACTAATTTGTAATTCTGCAGCAAGAGTAACTTCATCATTATCAAACCAGATATTGTCACTACTTATATGCCAGCCATCATCTCGCTTAGCTAAATCTAGCTCTACATTTAGCTGATTATAATTTATGTCGTTACTAAAGCTTTCGCCTGTAACTAATGTGCCATTTTCACCAAATAAATTTATTCGACCAGTACTTTGGGTAAGTAAACCATTTACTCTAAGTCCTTGCGCTGCAGGTACCGATCTTAATTCTTGCCAGCCAATATTGTTAGCCTCAAACCATAATTGCCATTGCTGTGCATTAGAAAAACTTAAATAAGCTTGATCTATTTGCCCACTAGGTTGGCGTTCTAAAAATGGTTCAAGTGCATTAAAATTACTTAGCCCGGCTAGGTTACTCAGTAATTCAAAATCAACTTGATGCAGCCACACTTTATTCTGCAGCCCTAGTTGGGCTTCAAACTCTAAACTTGGCCATGTTTTATCGTTACTATTAAATGTTAAACCGGTGCTTTTTAAGTGCCAGCTATTTTGTTCTGGATATAGATGGAATCCACCTTCACTCAAACTAACTTGGTGGCTTTGCTCTTCCCGCTGCCAGCGTACAAAGCTTGGTAACCACTGCATTTTCACATCGCTTACAAAACCTTTATCTAGTTTTAGCCATGCTTGTAAATTAATATCGCTATGTAGTTGTTGTTTTTGCGTATTTATATATTGCGCTAACCAGTTAGATACATCGACCTTATTAGCCTGTACATAAATGTCGCCCGCAACCTGCTCTAGAGTATCCCCGGTAAGTGCTATGCGCGCGTCAAAGTCTCCGACCGAAATACCCGGCAGTGCTAAGCTTCCACTACCAAGGTGCTGCTCATCTTCATTTTGCCAAACAATGTTTTGAAGTAGTAATTTACGTTCTTTACCATCTTCTAAAATAAAGTTAATACTGGAATTTTCTATTGCAAAATGACCCGTTTTACCCAAAAACAGTTCTTCAATTAGCTCTTTTTGCTCAAAAGAAACTTCGTCGTTGTCACCGGTTTTAAATAAGTTGGTGATATTTACACTGGTATGAAAACCATTAATAACAAAATAATTAGATCTAAGTTGCAGTGCTTTTAAGCTTTCCCATAGGTTTAGCTCTAAGCTGGTTTTAGCAATGGTGAGTGATATTGGTGCGGTTTCGTTATCTTTAAACGATAAATTTTCTAGCACTAATGCAGGACCACTGCCCTGCCAACTAGCTGATATTTCACCGATAGATAAGCTTATTTCAAACTTTTCGTGTAAATAGCTTTCTATGTCACCTTTGTATTCGTTTGCATACGGGAGGGTATATTTTAAAATTGAAACAATAACGGCCAGTAATACCAAAATTATGGCGCAGGTCTGCCATAACTTTCTAAAACAAAAAAAACAGACCGCTTTTGCTTTCATTACATCATTACCACATCAAACTGTTCTTGGCTGTATAAGCTCTCTGTTTGAATATTGACTTGCTTACCAATAAATAGTTCAAGCTCAGCAAGGTTATGATACTCATCGTTTAGTAGGGCCTCACTTACCGCAGGCGCTGCATACACCATAAACTTGTCCGCTGCGTATGCTCGGTTAACACGCACTATTTCACGTAGTATTTCGTAGCAAACCGTTTCAACTGTTTTTTGTGAACCACGACCGGAACATGCTGGGCATACATCACATAAAATATGCTCTAAGCTTTCGCGTGTACGTTTACGCGTCATTTCAACAAGGCCAAGCGCTGAAAGCCCGTTAATATTCGTTTTAGTGCGATCTTTTGCAAGGGCTGATTCAAGTGAATGAAGCACCCGCCTTTTATGATCCTCACTTACCATATCGATAAAGTCGATAATGATAATACCGCCTAAGTTACGCAGCCTGAGCTGGCGGGCAATTGCAGAGGTTGCTTCTACGTTGGTATTAAAAATCGTTTCTTCTAAATTACGATGCCCTACAAATGCGCCAGTATTAACATCAACAGTCGTCATTGCTTCTGTTTGGTCAATAATTATATAACCACCCGATTTTAGCGTAACTTTACGATGTAGTGCTTTTTGAATTTCGTTTTCAACGTCAAACAAGTCAAATATAGGCCGCTCGCCTGGGTAGTATTCAAGCACTTGAGAAAGCTGTGGAACAAACTCTTCAGTAAATAACTTTAGTTCTTCATAGCTGAGTTTAGAGTCAACGCGAATGCGCTCCATATCTTCGCCTACGTAGTCACGCAGGGTTCTAAAGGCAAGCGTTAAATCTTCGTGTAGGATACTGGCTTTACTCGTTTTTCTACGACGTGATGTTATTTTTTCCCATAATTTTCTTAAAAAGCCAGCATCGTGTCGTAATTCAGCTTCGCTAGCACCTTCAGCAGCTGTACGTACGATAAAGCTGCCATTTTCATCGCCATATTCTGCGACTATTTTTTTAAGACGTGAGCGCTCTTCTTCAGTTTCTATACGCTGACTAACCCCTACATGGGTCGCATCAGGCATAAACACTAAATAGCGAGAAGGAATAGTTATATCAGTGGTGAGCCTTGCGCCTTTAGTGCCTAGCGGATCTTTTACCACTTGCACCATAATGTATTGGCCTTGACGAACTAACTCTCTAATATCTTGTACTTTTTTTATTGGTACGTCGTCTACGCCTTCAACAATAGAGGCACTATTTACAATATCGGATGCATGCAAAAATGCAGCCTTTTCAAGGCCGATATCAACAAAAGCAGCCTGCATACCAGGGAGTACGCGGCTAATTTTTCCCAAGTAAATATTGCCTACAATACCTAGATTACCGATTCGCTCTAGCTGTATTTCTTGCAGTACACCGTTTTCTATTAGGGCAACACGGCTTTCGCTCGGTGTGACATTGATCAGTAATTCTGTACTCATGTTACCTTCTTAAGAATGTTTTTAATAATTGTTCGGTTTCATATAAAGGTAAGCCTACAACAGAAAAATAGCTACCCGCAATGTGTGTTACAAAGCGGCCGCCTAAACCTTGGATACCGTAGCCACCGGCTTTATCTTGTGGCTCACCTGACTCCCAATAAGCATTAATTTCTTCATCTGTTAAGGTTTTAAAAGTAACATCTGTGCTTACAACACAGCTAAGCACATCATTTTGCGTCGCAAATGCAACTGCGGTAAGAACTTGATGCGTGTTACCCGATAGGCGTTTTAACGTGTGTGTAAAATCGTTTTTATCGCGAGGTTTACCCAATGACTCGTTGTCTATAACAACCACGGTATCACTACCAAGTACAGGGCGATCGGTATATCCAAGCTCTACACCGCTTTGGGCTTTCAAGCGCGCTAAACGCTCAACAAGTGCTCTAGGTTGCTCGTTTGGAAGTGGGCTTTCATCTGCATCAACACTAAACTGTGTAAATTCGACACCTAATTGGCTTAATAACTCTTTACGACGGGGAGAGGCTGATGCCAAATATACTGCGGTAGTCATTACCTGATCCTAAAATGTCTGCGATATTTACGAAGTAGTAAAAAGACCCAAAACCAGCTAACCATTCCGGTTGCTACTGGCCATAAGTACTGTGGATTAAAATAAACCCCTAACAAAAAGTGATTTAGCCAAAACTGCATTAAGTGATACAGCGTTAAAAATAAACCAATTAGTAGGCTTTGTTGCCAAAGCGAAAAGTTACGAATTTTTTGAAAGTTGCTCGCGGTTACAAAAATACATACCGAGAATGTAAGCGAGTTCACGCCCAGCGGTGAGCCAGACGCTAAATCGATTAATAAACCAACAACCCAAGCAGTACCAATATTTAAACGATGCGGTACTGCAAGTGACCAATACATAAGTACAAGTAAAACCCAGTCAGGTCTAAATGGCTCAAACGAAAATGGAAGTGGCATTAGTGCCATTATTAACGCAAAAAAGATGCTTAGCGCAATTAACAATGAATAACGGTTAATCATCGCTGATTTGCTCCTGTTGATTACGCCATAAAATAACCAGCAAACGAATGCGATCTAGTTGCGCAATAGGTTCTGCAAAAACTTGTGCAAACGGTCGCCCTTCATCACGATTTATTTCGGTTACTACTGCCACCGGGTATCCTTCAGGAAATGTCCCCCCTAAACCCGATGTAACAAGTACATCGCCAATTCGCACATCTAAACTGTGTGGAACGTGAGAGAGCTTAACGACGTTAATTTTACCTATGCCTTCAACAACCGTTCGTACATCGTTACGAAGTATACGCACAGGTGTGGCATGTGTGGTGTCGGTCATTAGTAGCACGCGTGAAGTTGTTGAACCAACCTTTGTAAGCTGCCCTACTACACCCATTTCATCAATTACAGCTTGGCCTTCACTAAGCCCGTCAGTTGTACCACGGTTAATAACAACCTGATGACTATACGGGTTTGAATGTACAGAGAGTACCTGAGCAATTATTTTACGATTTGATTGCTTTGCAGATGAGCCTAATAAGGCACGCAGTTTTTGATTTTCTCTGGCTAGAAATTGATACTGCTGAAGTTGCTCGCTTTGTAGCATTTGCTTTTTTTTCAGCGCTTCGTTTTCAGTAAGAAGTTGATCCCGCGTATGCAGGCTTTTAGCACTTAAGCTAAATAATTCGTAGGGTAAATTAGCAACATAGATTAGTGGGCTAACTAGAGTATTAAGGCTGGTACGAACAACGGTACCACCTTGCGTATATCTGTCTCCAACTATGAGTACGATACTCAAAAGCACTGCGACAAAAAGTCGCAGTTGCAAAGAGACTGTGCGTCCAAACATTAATTTCATTAGTCGTAACTAAAAACGTCACCACCATGAACATCGATCATTTCTAATGCTTTACCACCACCACGCGCAACACACGTAAGTGGATCATCAGCTACAACAACCGGAATACCCGTTTCTTCCATTAATAAACGGTCTAAATCTTTTAACAATGCACCACCGCCAGTAAGTACCATGCCGTGCGCAGAGATATCTGATGCCAGCTCTGGTGGTGATTGCTCAAGCGCAACCATTACTGCACTCACAATACCCATTAACGGCTCTTGTAAAGCTTCTAGGATTTCGTGTGAGTTAAGCGTGAATGAACGCGGAACACCTTCGGCAAGGTTACGACCACGCACTTCAATTTCGATTGGCTCATCAGTTTTGAACGCAGAGCCAATTTGATGCTTAATATTTTCAGCTGTCGCTTCACCAATTAAGCTACCAAAGTTACGACGTACATAATTAATAATAGCTTCGTCAAACTTATCGCCACCAATACGAACAGATGATGAGTAAACAACACCGTTAAGTGAAATAATAGCCACTTCAGTTGTACCACCACCAATATCAACAACCATAGAACCTGTTGCTTCTGATACTGGTAAACCTGCGCCAATAGCTGCTGCCATTGGTTCTTCAATTAAGTAAACTTCACGAGCACCAGCACCCATTGCAGATTCACGTATTGCACGTTTTTCTACTTGAGTAGCACCACACGGTACACAAATTAGTACACGCGGACTTGGGCGCATAAAGTTATTGTTATGCACTTGCTTAATGAAGTGTTGTAACATTTTTTCAGTTACATAAAAATCAGCAATTACACCGTCTTTCATTGGACGGATTGCTTTAATATTTCCCGGTGTACGGCCTAGCATTTGTTTTGCTTCTGTACCTACAGATGCAACACTTTTAGGTCCACCAGCGCGTTCTTGGCGAATAGCAACAACAGAAGGTTCGTTTAATACAATACCTTCTTCTTTTACATAAATTAGGGTATTGGCTGTACCCAAGTCGATCGATAGATCGTTAGAAAAAATACCACGGAGTTTTTTAAACATGAGGCTGGATGACCTTTGAAATACGTTCTTATATTAGCTGCCTCACTTTAACATGCTCAACTATATGAGCAATATAAAGCGCAGCGCCTTTGTGAATTTGTGAAAAAAGGAAGCAAAGCTTCCTTAATTGAGTTTATCGTTCGCGAACTAAGCGAAAACCAATGTAGTTAGATCTAAAATCAGGCGCTAAAATTAAACGCGTAGATGCACGAGCAAGGCTTGGTGCAAAGTTCCACGCTCCGCCTCTTACTGCTACATCAGACTCACCTGATTCTTTATCGGTCCATTCCCATACATTACCTACGGTATCGTATAATCCAAATGCATTTGGAGAAAAAGAACCTACTGGTGATGCACGTCTATTTGACCATTCACTACCACACCAACCACAGTTAGCTAGGTTTTTACCAATTTCGTTACCCCAAGGGTATTCTGTTTCGGTTCCTGCACGTGCTGCGTATTCCCACTCAACTTCGTTAGGTAAACGAAATTGCTGCCCTGTTTGACCCGATAACCACTCAGCGTAAGCTTTTGCATCGTTATAAGTTAAACATACAGCAGGAAAGTCACTGCCTTGCTCAAAACCAGGATTACGCCAATTTAAATTTGCTTCCCATACTGGTTCGCCATTTAAATAATACGCACATCCTTTATTTTTTTCCGCTTGAGTTTTATAACCTGTATTTGCTACAAATTTTTCGTAGGCACCTACGGTTACTTCTTTACTTTGCATAGCGAAAGAATTTGCTATTACTTTTTCAATTACTGGACGTTCATTAGCTAAACCATTGCCATTGATATCGCCCATTTTAAATTTGCCTGCAGGAATAACGACAACCGGCGTTTCAACGTTTGCATTTAATACATTAACGTTTTCACTAACCTGGCGTGTTGTTACTTCTGGTTGCTCTCGAGTATAGGTCGGTGCAGCAATCGACTTAGGCTTTTTTACCAAATTTGCATTAATTGTTTGTGCTTTATTCAAATCAACACGAACTTGATAAGGCTTATAGCCAAGTTTACGTATTTCAATGTTGTGAATACCCGGCGGTAAACGTGTGATCAAGCGTGTTGAGCCAAAGCTTACACCATCGATAAACACTTCATCGTCGTATACGTTTGATCGTAATGTTAGCTCTATTGATTGATCCTTCTTCTTATTAAGGATAGAAGGGTAATCTTTTTTCACCGATGCAGGTTTAACTGAATAATCACGTACTGGCTGCTTTTCTAAACGAGAAACCGACACCGTGTTGCTATTATCCGCGCTATTACTGAATGTTAACTGACTATCAGTAAATGTATTGTTATACGCGGGTTGATAAGCCGCGGTAAGTGGCGTGCCGTACTCAGAACAATAACGGTTATCAATGCTTAATAAGCTACATAAACGGCTACTGTTTACTTCGCCGCGCATGGTTACGCTTAAGTTAACGCTGTAGTTACCTTGGCCGCTAAATGCACTGTTAACTACATGGCTACTTAATATTTGTACTTGAGCGCCCGCCAAATTACGTTTTGGCTCAACAATGCGCTCTTCTGTTAAGTTTGCAAATATTTGATCTACAAAGCGTTTAGTTGCTTTTTGCAGCCCCATTTGCTGACCGCGTTGCTCACACGCTGCTAGCGTTTCTGTTCGCTTACAGTTAATCGTATGGTTAACTTCAAGCGTGCCTTCACGTGTAAACTCGTTACGTAAACGCTCTACTCTGGCTGTAGTTAACTGCTCTTTTAAGCTCTCTAAAGTATTTAAAAGCGTATGTTTAGCAACACGAATTTGCTCTATATCTTTACGGTGGGATGCAATTGCCGCCAACTGCATAGAAATATCATCTTTGTTTTGCTTATGATCAATCACCGCTTTTTGATAGCGTGATTGAGCCGCACTAATATTAATAGTGGGATCGTCAATTAAACGACGGTACATTTCGTTCATCGCATCGAGCGCTTGGTTTTTTTCTTTATCTAGCTCTGTAGAACGAGAACGAAGTAGCTCTAGTTGATTTTGTAACTGACTTTCTTCTTTAAGATGTTTTTCAAGTATTCTTGTCGAGTTATCGTATTCTGTCTGTTTAACACTAATCTCTGACTCAATTCCAGTTACTGTAGCTGTGTCTTGTGCAAATGCACTACTAGCTAACAAACTAGCTGAAATTAACAGAGATAAAGGAGTAATTCGCATATATTCCAGTCCCAAAAAGCGGCAATTATTTGGTCGTTATTATTTTTTATAATTAAAGCCTTATGCTATGTACTTGCAGCACAAAACACAAGCTTTGTTCAATTATTATCTTAGTTTACAACTATTCGCGTGTTTCACGCCAGTAAATAACCCGTTCATTTCCTCTAAAGCGTCCAAATTGTAAAATAGTACGAGGATCAAGCTGTGTTTCATCCCCCTGCCAATCCCACTTTAACCAATCATAAGTATTATATTCTAAGGTAAATTCACCCAAACCATTTGGCTGCGCATAAATACCATTGTTTGCCGGATACACTCCCGCCTCTAACTGGCCAGATACACCTGTTCCATATTCGTAGGCTAATTGCGGGCTGTTAGGTGATATTTGAGTGATTTGGGTATGATCAAATACACTACAGTTATCTTCTGCGTTATTTACAAATCCACTGCCGTTGTAATACTGAGCCTGCATAGGAATAAGTAAAGGGTCGAGATCGGAGCCTGCGTTATTACCAAGTACTAAACGTCCAAACCTAAACTCTATTGGTAATGTATTTAGTCGTACGCTATTACAGCCACCTGAACATGCTGTTTGTGTATTAGGTTTATCATTTGCATCAATGAGCGTTGCTCCTTCTATGTCAGAAAGCGTTGCCATTAAACTCACCATAGCAAACGGTCCATCTGCTTGCCCTACACCTAATCTTTGAAGTGTGGTGTTTATTTGGCTCATTTGCCATTGGCCGTCGCTTATATCTCCCCAGTTATTATTTCCTAGGTTTACTAAGCGGCTAGCAAAATTAGTTGCGGGTACATAGTTAGCTACTTCATTATTTTCGGCATTAATGGCTACACTGGACTTATCAAAGCCCTCTTTATAATTAGCCATTAGCTCACCATTTTGATTTAGTGCTTGTACTGTAAAGCCGAGTTCAAAAGGTTGATCAAGGTAAGTTAAATTACTGCCGTATTGCGTGCATTGTGCGGCAGCTTGAACCCCCACTACCTGAAACTGCGAAGGTGCAAAACGGCCAATGTTATATAATTCACCTTTAACATCTCCCGCGCCAAAGTAATCGGCATCTTGAAGGCCTGCTGTTAAATCAATGATGCCAACTTGGTCGTAATTATACTGCGATATAGATTCACTCAAACTACCAGTGTCACTAAAGGCAACAGTGCTCATCGCTTCAAGCGTACCTTGAATGCCTGGCGTAGGCGCTTTAAGTAATGCCTCTACAAGTGGTTGCTCTATAATAAAGTGCTTAGCAATGGTGTTATTTATTATATTGCTGTAGTTATCTGGGTAACCATCGTTGTTAGTGTCTTGCCCTGTTTGCCATTGCACCGCATTCATTTTTAAATCGAATGCTTCGCCAGTTAATCTAAATAAACTTCCATCAGCGTCTGCTGCATAACCATCACTTGCAATTTCCATCGCTAACCCAAATGGCTTTACAACATACTCATTTGAACTCCCCGTTAGATTTACTGATAAATTAGTGACTGGGTCTAAAATTAAATTGGTATTTACATTTAAACTCAATTTTCCTGCATCGAGATAATTTATAACAATCGGGGCTTTAGACTCACTATCAAAGTTTAGCGTGAACGATTTAGCTGCTTGCTCGACCGCAAAGGTATTATTGTTGTTACTAAGTGAAACCGTATCAGAGCAACTTGCACCCGCACTGCATGTATAGGATAAATCTAAGCTTACATCGCCACCTGCAGGAAATGCAGCTTCGCATACGCCCGTAGTGGTATTTGTTTTTACCGCTTGAATAGATAGCGCTTTTGCATTAAATCCAGTATTTGAAGGCTTTGCTGATAACTGAGTAGGAATTGTAGTATTTCCATCTGTATCATTATTAAAAATAAATCCAGCATCAGAAAACGTAACTTTACAGCCGCTCAAACCAACATTATTACCACCGATGTAACAACGAAGAGGTGCCGAAGGATCTGCAGTGTTATACCCAAATGTGACGCTACCAGTTGTACGTTTGGCAAACTCAACAGTTGTTGAGCCTGTAAAATTAATATTCTCCCCCATAACCCAACTTTGTTGTCCACTATTATCTGGAGAAAGGTTTAAACTAGACGGCTCAGCAAATAGTAAATCGCAGGCGTCATTTGCGCAGGCTGTGAGTGTCATCTCTTTAGCTTCACACGTTAGACCTTTGTTATCGCTGATTGTTAAACGATAATGATCTAGGGTTTCTGGTGTATAAATACCACAAAAACCAGGGATACTCTCTGGTACTGGTAGAGCGTCAAACGTTGAGCTCCCTTCGGTAATAATTTGAGTAGCCGATGTAATTGCCCCCTGATACGTTACATTTTGTGCGATTCTTACCTCACCAGTGGCAACAATATAGGCCGCAATATTGGCATCGGCTGCAATAGCAACCGCACCATCCACATAAATAGCCAAGTACGCGCCAGTTTCGACCACTATATTTGTTTTACCTATATTCAAAAATGAAGTTGATAGAAGTGAGGTTGTGTCTTTTAAAAAAATACGTGTAGGCGCTGTCACTCTGTATTGTGTTTCCAGCATACTTAACTGCAACTCATCGTAATAATACATTCATTTTGCTGCTTTGCATTGTGAGTGTTATTGGGTAATCAATAAAATCAGCCACAATATTTTCAGGGGCTATATCAACTAAATCTTTTGTAGTCCAAGGGAGTGACTGAATTATTTCTTCATCGCTGAGATTTGGTTTATCCATTTGCACTATTTGATAAAAATAGTGCGGTATAACTAAATTAACGGCACAAATATCAGTAGAAACCTCATTTGTACAAGCAACAATTGCAGCGGTATAATCAGTTTGCTCAGACACATTAACACTGTGAGAACTGTGAACCATCCATCGGTCGCTTTGTTTTTTTAAACATACTGCGTTAACAGTATCTGCGTAAGTTGTAACACCAATAGCTGTATTTGGATCTAAACTACGATTTAACCACGAAAACAGCTTTTCTTTCATATAGCTACTAATGTTAATTATGTATGAAATAAGTGTCGTACATTTTAACTACTTTGCCAAATTGAAAACCAATAAAATGCATGAAACATTCAAAATAGATGAAAATAACCAAATACAACAAATAGATAGCTCGTTTCTAAAAAAGAGAAATATTTATTTAGGTATAAAACGTGATGATTTGCTTCATCCGTTAATAAGTGGCAATAAATGGCGTAAATTAAAATATAATTTAGCGTACATGCAAAAGATAAATAAGACAGAACTTCTGACTTTTGGTGGTGCATTTTCAAACCATATTCACGCCTGCGCAGCTGCGGGAAAAGAATTTAATATAAAAACTCACGCGATTATCCGCGGACCAGAACTTGATAACAACAATCCAACAATTCAGTTTGCAAAACATTGTGGTATGAACCTACATGTTGTTAATCGTATAGAATATCGAAAACGTCACGACACCGAATACCTTAATGCTCTGCAAGAGCGTTTTCCAAACGCTTATATCATCCCTGAAGGTGGTACAAATGAACATGCTTTATTAGGGTGTAAAGAATTAGTACAAAGCTTACCCGAACATAGCTACTTAGTTTGTCCTACAGGTAGTGGTGGCACGCTTGCTGGACTAATAGAAGGCAGTGCTTCAACAACACAAGTTATTGGTATAGCGGTATTAAAACAAGCTGAATATTTAAATGAAGAAATAAAAAAGCTGAGCGCTAAAGCTAATAACCAAACTAACTGGCAATTACTCACAGAGTTTCATGATGGGGGTTATGGTAAGTTTTCACCTGAGTTATGGCAGTTTTGCCAAGATATGAGTCACACTTATAATCTGCCACTTGAGCCTATTTATAGCGGAAAAATGATGTATGCATTGTGGCAGCTTATTGAGCAAGATTATTTCCCATCTGGGAGTAAAATTATTGCTGTTCATACCGGCGGGCTTCAAGGATTAAATGGGCTTAAATATAGAGGGTTAATCTAGATCTTAATTAAATACCGCTTGCGTAAACTCTTGAAGCGGCTCTGAAAAGTAAAAACCTTGAGCTCCTACCACTCCCAATTTGGTAAGCGTAAGTAGCTCTTTTTGAGTCTCTACGCCCACCGCGTATACGGGTAGATTTAAAAGACTAGCGGCTTCGACTATCCTTTTTATTTTCTTTTGATTTTGAGTTTTTTCATCTAATAAATGAACCAGTTCGTATGATAACTTAAGCCCACATACTTGGTTATAATCAACTAGCATGGCTACTTTCTCACTGCTTTTTACATTATCAATCACAATGTGTGAATGCCCTTTTTTAATAACATTAAGTGCATTAGTTATCGACTCTCTGTGAGTAAAAAATTCTGCCTCACTTATTTCAAATTGTAATTTAGTATTTAACTTAAGCTCTGCCATTTGATTGGCTAACCACTCCCAAAATACAGTATTAAACCAGTTTTTAGGGTGTAAATTTACACTAACTGTTAAAGCCGAAGACTCACTGAGCATTAGCTTTTTGACTTGTGTTATTACAGCTTTATCTAATATTAAAGCGTCTTGATCACTATAAACCTGCTTAATAAAATAACGAGCGGCCAGTAAACCAAGGTGGCTATGCCTAACCCGAATAAGAGCTTCATGCTGCAGGATATCTCCACTAGAGAGTTCAAATACAGGCTGAAAGAATAATATAAATTTATTCTTTTTAATGTTTTCTATAACCTGTTTGCTAGAGAGGTGTTTTTCTTGGCTGTGATTTAACGTTAAACGGTGGCAATGCTGCAATAGGCTGCTTTGTGATAGCGCGAGTGCTGATTTTGCTAGCTTATAAACCGCCACTTGATCAGCGCCTAATTGATAATCACACGCACCTATTTTAATATTTTTATGAGTAATATTTTTTTGATGATTTTGACATATTAAAAATACATTTTTATGGAGCTTTTCAACGTAGCTATTCAACTCGCTAATAGAAATGTTTGGTAAGGTAACCGCTAAGTAATTAGAGTTTAGTATTTTTACCGACACATCCTTAAGTTCGGCTAATTTTTTAGTAATTAAGACTTTAAAATTGGCTTCTATATCCGTTTTTTTATCAAAGCTACAATCACACTCAATAAGTAAAAATAAGTTATGTGATGCAGTATTAACTCCATACAAAGAACTTAAATCACATTTTTTTGCCTGTTCGATTAGTTGAGTATTTTTATGCCTTTGTTGAATAATTTTAGTCGGCTGTATAACTGTATTTTTAAGCATTACTTTACGGTTTACTTTTAACAGGCTCCACCAGCGATAAGACCAATTAGCAGCGCCTAATATAATCAGATTTAAAAATATAAATAAGTAGCTTTGTGTTACCCACACTGGATAGTGATAAAGGCTCAAACTTAACGTTTTAAAAGTAAAAACTTCGCGTTCTAAATTTACTAAGTTCCTAAAGTGATCTGAAGAATTTTGCACCCCCAGCTTAAAGCCTTCATTTTTAGCTAATGCGACCAACACTTCATTATTTATAGAGGGGGATAAATTTAATTCGTAAACACGCTTAACAAACTGCTGCCCAGAAACATGTGCTTTTTGATGTAATGCATCATTTAAAATGAAATTAAAACTAATAAGTATCACCAGCAACAGAACAAAAGAGATACCTTTGAAGTACTTTAAAAGCCAGAGTTTACTCTTTTGCATAGCCTGCCACTCGTTATATTAATAGCTAAAGTGTTGTTCAATATCTATAGAAGCACAAGGTTGCAAACAAAGTTTAAACTTTTATTAATAGCACTAAACAAAAAACACTCAAATAAACGAGAGCTTACAAAAATAAACAGCTATGCCCTTTATTCTGTAAATAGATGAAAGCCATCGACAAAGCATTAAATCTCGTAACTCTTGTACTTTAGGGTGTGATTCATCTTCACTATCAGTTTGAGGTAAACCTTCAGGATTAAAAATTTTAACCTCAGCACCAAAATACGTTAATAAACGTGCACTCTCCTCTATTACCAACTTGCTATAAGAACGCGCTCTTAATGATCCATATAACAATAAAATTTTAGGTTTGTGCTCAGAAAAACTAACATTAAAATTTTTAGTGTATGGAACAACACTGTGTGTTTTATTTGTATTTGGTAACCCATTAACTTCTAACATTTATAACTCAACCTTTGCCAAGTGAATATACGAAAAATCGAATATATGAAATTTCACATACAAACACGTTAGTCAAATTCTATTTTATAAATTTTTTAAGTTATTAAAAAATCGGCTCAAGCCAATGGAAGGGATTACGGTAGGTATTTGATAAAAATATTAAATTATATGTATAGCGCAACTATTTATTTAAACAGCGAATTATAGTTTCACGTAGTTTTTGTGTTTTAATGGGTTTTGCAACATGAGCATTCATGCCAATAGATAAGTATCGTGTAATATCATCTTTCATAACATTAGCTGTTAAGGCAATTATTGGAATATTTGCGATAGTTTCATCACTATCATTACGAATAATTTGAGTCGCCTCAACACCGTCCATGATAGGCGTATGAATATCCATTAAAATTATATCAAACGACTCTAATTTTACTGTTTGGATGCACTCTAATCCATTATCAACTAAGTAAACCTGAGCGCCGCTATTTTCTAGTATGTTGGTAACTATTAGTCGATTGATTGAATTATCTTCCACAACTAATACTCTAATACCCGCCAGCGACTGTTCACTCACAGTATTTACTTTAGGCACTTCATTAAAAAAACCTAACACTCTACTGCTCACCTCCTTATACAAGACACTCGAATAAACAGGTTTTTGCAAAATTGTGTTTATATTTATTTTGTTAGCCACATCATTAAGTAAAACCTCATGATCCCTTGTAAGTACAATTATATTATTGCAAAGCTGGGGATTAATATTATAAATACGCGTTAAAAATGTTTCACTACTCATCGCTGGCATTATCCAATCGACAATAATGACTTTAAATTTTTCTTTATTCTGTTCAATAATATCAATAGCTTGCTTAGCAGACGAGCACGCAGTACATACTAAACCCATAGCTGTAAGCTGATTTTCAATTACTTTAAGGTCATCTTCATTATCATCTATAATTAATACATCAAACGGATCAGTAAAGATTAGGTTAGCCGTATCATCAATCAACGCTTGGTTGTTCAATTTAACTTCCACCGAAGCAACAAACTCACTACCCACACCTTGAGTGCTGTGTACCGTTATATCACCACCCATCAATTGGCATAAACGCTTACTAATTGTTAAACCTAACCCTGTACCACCAAACTTCCTAGTTGTAGAACTATCTGCCTGAGTAAATGATTCAAATAAATTGCTAAGATTATCCTCAGCGATGCCAATACCTGAGTCTTTAACTGTAAAATATAAGCAAACACTTTGCGGATCGTCTAATAACTTTCTTGACTCAATTAAAACCGATACAGTGCCGTGAGGGGTGAATTTAATTGCGTTAGAGCATAAATTTAACAGCACCTGATTTATTCGCACTACATCGCCGATTAAGTCCAGTTTAACTGCCTCATCAATGCTAATATCAAATGTGACCCCTTTACTTTGGGCCAATTCATTGAAGGTTGCTTTGATATAATCAACAACCGAATTTACGGAAAAAGGAAATTCTTCAAGGTTAACATTTCCAGACTCAATTTTTGAAAAGTTTAAAATATCGTTAATAACCACCAGGAGTTGATCTGAGGAATATTTAATTTTATCTAAATAATGCTCATACTCATCAGGTAAACCTTTTTCGAGCAAAATATTAGTCAAACCAATAATCCCACTCATAGGGGTTCTAATCTCATGACTCATATTTGCTAAAAACTCAGACTTAGCGGATGTCAGATGCTCTGCTTCCTCCTTGGCGTGCAAAAGCTCTTCAGTGCGCTCTTCAACGCGCGACTCTAATCTTTGCTTTTCTTCATCAAGCTCTTTTAAAAGTTGAATGCGGCGTTGGTTTAAAAACAAAAACTAAAAAACTGCTAAGAATAAAAATAATTGCAGTAGCGCTGTAAATTAATATTTTATTTTTCTCAAAGTAAGTTGGCTCGTAATAAGAGATAATTGACTCTTCTGGCAAGCTCTGCGAAGCAATATTAAACTTACTTAATTGTCGCCAATCATATGAGTATGTACTAAGCCCTTCACCACTAATTTCATTTAACGCTTTATTTTCATTATAAAAAACTATTGAATCGGCAATACGTTTACCTATTTTTTTCACCCGACAAAACATACCCACCAACAACACCTGAGCCTAATAGTACTTCCCAATAGCTAAACACTGGCGCCGGACTTTCTTCAGTTAATCGCTCTACTAGCTGATAAGGACTAAGTGATTTATTATCGAAACGCCTAAAAATGGGGGTTAATAAAATAATTGAATCTGCTGGGGCATTTCTTACTCTGGTGAGTAATTCTGGTAATGGAAGATCAAACCACTTTTCTACATTTAAATACGAAAAATCACGGTTAATAACCGAAAATAGTCCTCGATGAAAGCTCATACCAATATCGTTTTTTGTATCTAAAATCACGATCAATTTTTTAGGCTTCATTAAATTAACAGCATTTGCTGTTGCTTGCGCATAATCTAATTTAGCTTGGATCACAGCTCCGCTAGTCTTTTTTGGTAGATTAAACTGGGTGCCTGGCTCTAAGTATATTCGTGGAGCATTTATAAAAAAATCATCTAATTGAGATAGTAACGTCGCTGCAGATGGCGACTGAGTAACGATGATATCGATGTGCTTATTTTTATATTTTTGTTTGAGGTAGTCTTTCATTAACTGTTTTTGATTAACTTCATCAAAGCGATTTACATCCATATTTTCGAAAAATAGTTCATAACTAAAAGAACGTTTTGTAAGCTCTGTACGCAGTCCAAGCTCAACACTTTTATACCAAGGCATATCTTGATTTGTTGAATTTATAAATAAAATATGAGTAACGTCTGAAGGAGGTTGAGCGTGTGAACTAGGGCTCAAGAATTGAAAAACAAGAAATAAAAATAAGATATTAGTTTTCATGTTTCTCATTGTGTAATCAGGGGAAAGTAGTTTAATGGTAAGTGTTAACGATATATATCAATTAAATACAAGATAAAATTTACTGTAATTTAACATTACCAACAATACTATTTCACTTTACAGCCTAATGAGGTCTAATATTGATAGTTTTTTGATTATCATCACAGCGCAATACGCATAAAAAACCCAGTAATGACACTGGGTTATGGTATGCTTAGATCTCTATTCTTACACTCTTAGTTTAACTGTGGTTAAAATGGTAATAACCAATAAAATGCCAATATTAACTGCGAGTGAGTGAGTGAATCACTTAAATTATAAACCTCAAAGCAACACTCACCTAAAATTTAATTATACAGTTATTATGTCATTGTATAGTTAAAACCAAAAAATAGCTATCTATACGATTAAATAATACAAATTTGAACATCATTTTGTGCAATTAGTTTAGCTTCATAATTTTATGAATGCTATTCCGTAAGACCAAATCAATGGCTGGTACTGGTTCATTAATTATAGACCTGCATTTCAGATTATATTTACGTTCGAAACCCAAATGCATTCGATAAAGCTTAGTAGCTTTCACTTTAATTGAACGGCTTTTGTTGCAAGCTTACTTTTGGAAGTTCTGTTTGATTACCTAAGTCATAGCTATTCAAGTTCAAAGTAGAACTAAAATATTTACCATTTGACTGAAACATAATAAACAACTCATTCTCTGATAAAACTTGACTATCAATTACTTGTTCAATGTTGGTTAGTATTTCTTTGTAGCCTGAACCGTCAGGCTTTGATATGGCTATGGTTATTTTATCACTCGGAGTTAAGCGGTTGTCATTATTTGAATCTAGTTTAACTAGAGTGTAAAGGATAGCTAAAACAGGTTTTTTGAGGTTAAAGTCATCGCCAATACGCAAGTGACTTGCTTCCTCAATAAGGTAATTTGTATGTTCAAAAAGCCATTTTTTTGAATTAGTTCGGGTATCAATGAATAGGTAATTTCTAGTTGAATTCGAAGATTTACTAAAATAACCACGATCAAAACTTTGATCAGAATTCAGCGGAACTATTAGGATATTTTGATCCGTCAAGCTGATAAAACGACCAACCATCCAGTTTTCTTTTACCGCGCTATTTTCTTCGACGTTAACTATATTTTGGGTGTTGCGGTCCCTCGTAGTTTCTTTAAAAATCTGATACATACCGAATAAGAGAACGCAAATTGCTAGGACTCCTGCAACTGAGATAAGCAAACCATTAAAACGCCAGACTAATTTAAAGAATTTATTTTCTTCCATGTACGATATCCTATAGGCTTAAGCAGCCTTAAAATGTTAATTTTACTAGTGCTTTGACGGAAAGTCAGAGAGTAAAATTCCCGCTTACCGTGCTTGTTGGGTGCTGCACGCTAGTGCATTGTTTACTTAAACCTTGGTCCGCAAAATTGACATAATCCGCGTTCATCAAGCTCCATCACTGGAAACATATTCTCAAAATTAACTTTTGGAATATCATCCGGCGTTTTAGTATCTCTACCATATTGACCGCAAGCAGCACACTGTCTTATCCATTTCCGTGTTCTTGGGTCATCCAAGAACCATTTTTGAGTTTTAGTTTCACTTCTCATCTACACCCCCAAAATATATTCACATATACAATTGAAGTAATTTGCCATGTAAACAACAATTTAAAAATTTATTGCGTACATTCACCACTGAACATTATCATAAAAGCACATATTCAGTCATTCTTTGAACTTTTCAACAAATCAAACAAATAACTCCTTCTACTGTGCACGGTACTCTGCAATATGGTTGTTGCTTCAAAGTCGGCTCTACTTCCTACAATATGTATTTCATGCTCTGCTCGTGTAATTGCGGTATATAACCAAGACCTATCAACAATGCGGCTATTTTGGAGTGCCACAATGATTCTTGGGAACTGCGACCCCTGCGCCTTGTGCAAGGTAATACAATATCCAAGCTTCATACAATCAAGAACGTCTTGAGTTATTTTAATCTCAGAACCAGTGTCTAGAGTTACGACACCATAGTGAGTATTAGTTGGCTTAACACTACTAAGTGTTCCAAGTGAGCCGTTTTGAATGCCTTTATCATAATTGTTTTGGGTAAATAATATAGCATCGTTAAGCCGTAAGTTTTGATAAAACAGCTCTCCGTTCATCTCAAATTGTAGCACTGATCCATCTGGATTATGCTGTGTTTGAGTCAACCTGTTTATGTCAGCTACCATTTTTTTGGTTGCCGCTAGAATACGGCTGTTTGAGGCGGATTGCTGGTATAGCTTAGAGCATACATTGGCAATATCACTTGCCGCAGTTTCATGAAAGTAGATGTTACCTATGCTTAAGTACGCTGGTATCAGCCCTTTGTTTATCTGCTTTGAATATTCGGGAATACCAGTAGCACCCTCTTGTCGTTTAACAATATCCAATGTTGTATTCACTATTAATTTTGATTCAACAATGTCAGCCAAAACTTTACCGCAGCCGATTGGCGGGAGTTGGTCGGGGTCGCCTGTCAATATTATTCTGACGGATGGATGAAGTTTAGTAACTAAGCGATACATGGTTGGTAAATCTACCATTGAGGCCTCATCAATCACTAAAACATGGAGGCTTTGTTCCGACGAAGGCGAAATAGGCTCATTTCTTAAAAGCCGGGCTATTGTCATGGTTTCGAATCCAATAGACTCGTGCAGTCGTTGCGCCGCCCTGCCCGAGAGAGCAACTGCGTGAATCATAAACCCTAAATTAAAATACGCCCTAAGCGTCGTTCTCAATACTGTTGTTTTGCCTGTTCCTGCTCCACCTGTAATGCAACTAACGGCATTATCAAGTGATGCCAAAACTGCTTGCACTTGCTTTTTAGTTAAATCGTATGGCAACTCTTTAGTAGCATATTGATATGCTGCTTCGGCACTTTCGTCATACAAGTCTTTTTGTTTTACTAGTTTTAACAAACGCTTAAAAACAACTGTCTCCATCAGAAATTGAGCAGTTGGATGGAAGTTGCCCTGTTCTTTGTTTAAAACATACTGAGCTTTATTGTAGCCCACCAGAAATGCTTGTGAAACTAGCTCTTTTTCATTTAATAGCTTCTTTAAGTGGGGAGTAATGTGTTCTCGATTGGCGTAGGTGTTACCTTTTCCTACCTCATTATGAATTGAAATCTCAAGTGCTGAACTTAATCGTCTGTGATCATCTTTTGTGATTCCAAACTTTGACTGTGCTAAAGCATCGACTTTGTTGAACGCCATACCAAAGCTAATTAAAAGGTATGGGTTAGCTTTAATCGCATCTATCGAATTCTCTTGATGATACTTGAATAATCGCTCTTGCACTTTTGCAGGTATACCATGCTCTGACATCCAACCATAATGGCTAAGGTTTTTGTATTTAGCATAGCCCTTATATAGCGCATCAATAGAATCGCTGCTAAGAAGCCCTTCTAGGCGTTTGCGTGATTCTTCGCTATCAGTTCTCAGTGTTGAATGAAAAGACTTGCCTAATGCCCTCCAAAGCTCTCTAGCTTTTACTTCACCTATCCCTTTGAAGTCTGATCCTTTAGCAATAAAATTTATGAGTGCTGCTCCGCTCTCTGGCAATGTGCAAAATATTGCGCGAGGTGAATCATATACATGCTGTTGCATTACATAATCACCCTCTGCTATTTCCTGTATCGAACGAATACCTTTTACTATCCAATTTTGGCCTATTGTCGGTTCTAAAGGCTTTTGAGATGAAGAATCAATAGGCAAAACAGCAAGCTCTGTCTTGACAGAAACATAATATTTACCATTGTTGACTTTGAAAGAATCACGATCGATGGGTACGCCAACAAATATAACGTATTTGCTGCTAAGAAACTTAATGCTCGTAATGCGCACTGTTTCAGTAAAAAGTTTCCCATCATCAACAGCTTTATTCATCGTGACATCAAGCCCATTTCAAATAGTGTTTCACTAAGTTCTTGGAAGTTTTCGTGTTGTTGTTTTAACTCACTTAGCTGGGCTTTTAATTCGATGTTCTCTTGCTCTAATTGGGATAACCTCAAGGAGTCGTTTAATTTTCGACTAGCTGTTTGATCGTATTGTTTTGGCGTACTGACCGATTTTTGTGCAGCAAGCGTTAGTGGCGGAAGAATTTGTCTTTTCCGTAGTATATCCTCAAGTTCCACCAATGCATTTTTGAGTTCTGGATTTTGATTTAAGGCAGATTTTCCGCACCCAACAGCTTTAGCTATTTCGCCACGATTTAACTGCCCTCTAAAAATAATTTGTTTGAAATCTTCATCGGTTTGAGTTGCCACCCATGTCTGAAAACTATTGAGGTTTTGCTTAGCTTTTTGTTGTCCATTGGCCATTATTCACCTCCATCACTTTTAAATAGATTTGATTTAATCATGGCGACTTCGTTTGCGTTTTTTATCATCTGCTCGTGTTATCTTTGGCAACGGTCGATTTAAACTCTCAGGGTCTACGTTACGCGGTAGCGCTCTATCTTTTACCTCTTCAATGTCAGCATTAACTGGGATTGCAGCGTTCATCTCATCCATGTTATGTTCCATTTGATATAGGTTGTACATCCACCTGATAATTTGTTCTCTCATAGCAGTAACTTCACTATGAAGGCTCTTATTCTTTGATTCCAACTCGTCTATTCGCTTATATGCGTTTTGTAGTTGAACATCCTCAGTACCATGATATTGGCTAGGAGTTTCTTTTAACATAGCTTTACGGTTATTGAATGCTATCTCAATATCTTTGTAGGCCAATAAAGTATGCCTAGATACCTCTTTTTTTAATCCAAACTCTCTAGTAATGCGTTCGCATAATAGTTTCCACGTTAACTTGCCTTTCCATGTGGACAATAAGGTGAGTATGCTTTTGTGAACATCGTCACTGATAACTATTTTTGGCATTAGCTAAACCCCAATAGTTGTCTCACACTAATATTTGAGGAGATCTTATCTTCGTCTTTCTCGGATTTTGTCTCATTAAGATCAGTATTTAATCCCTTGTCTGCTAAAGCTAAACGTGTTGGTGATGGATCATGCTCAACGGGGATTCTGATGATTGTGCCGTCTGGTATGTTCTCATCGGTTTTATTTTTAATCAGGGTGCGAATATGAGCTAACTTCCAACCCAAATGTGTAACCCAACGATCAGCGCCGAACGTGTCATCAGTAGCCTCCTTCAACGCATGGTCTAATTGAGTCGCTATGTTTATTTCTAATAATTCCAACTCCTCAAGCGTTTCTGGTATCCCTTTTATACAAACATGTTCTTTGCAGGTCACACATTCCCCAGCCTTGGTGCAGGGTGTTCGAGCAAAATCATGAACACAAAATCCGATACCAGTAAAATCAGCTACACCTTCTCGATTAACTCCAATAGATTTCAGCGGAACTGGTAACCTTGCTTTTCGCAACACTAATGCACTTGGGCTGTCTTCATAGCTCGCTACCATAAGTTCTGTTTTTAGAAGATCCTTTTGTTCAAGGGTTCTCAAATCATATGCTGCGTTCTGGGTTAAATCGGCTCTACCAGACCATTGCGCGATTTTCCAATCGTCAACACCACCTATTTTTGCATGAGTATTCAACCAAACGCGAAACTGATGGGTTGTCAATGACAGTGGCTTGCCATTTTCATTGACCATTTCAAATCGCTCCCAAAGATTACTCATTTTTTTATCTTTGCGAGTAGTCTGAACATTAAATGTATCAACGGAAGGCATGACCCAACTAAAGTCTTTTGTTGCAGAAGCTGGTTTAAGTTCGAGGTCTCGAATTAGCAAAAGATTTTCCCAAATAGGCCTGTCACTCTTAGGGTTATTTGGCCACTTCTTTTTCTTATACTTTTCGTGCACTAGCGAATTCAAGCGTCGATAGGTTAACTTATTTTCCTCTAAAAGCTGATTTATCCATTTTGTGGGCGTGTTTAGCTTTTCTTTATCAGAATGATGCAATGATCCAACTACATTCATTGCATAAGCAAACTCACTATGTGACAACTGTGCATCCTCTAGATGCTCTGGCTCAGTTTTACACTGTTTATGGCGAAAGAAAGTGTTTGGGTGATCATATGCCCACTTTGCAGCCTTTCTAGCGGGTTCGCTAATATCAACTAACCTCTTAAAGGCAGACTTGACGGTGTCCAACATTAGCATTGGTACACCCTTGCGGTGATCCCGGTACTCTTTTGAACCGAACCAGACGACATACCAATCACCATCATCGCCTTGTTGAAGTGAATGAATGGTAAGCCCTCCAAGTTCATTAAATCGGGCGGGCGCAAAACATAACAAGACTAATGCACTAGTATAGTATTTATCTGCAACAGTTTTCGCTCTAGCAAAGCAATCGGCTAAACAAAGCATTTCATGCATTGAGGGGCAGCGTTCATCTCGAAACTTATCGCCTTCCTCCCCTAATTGCTCAGATGTATGGGCAGGTTTCTTGAATGGACTCTTGTATACCGGCAAAGTTAGCAAAATTTTATTTTTTAAAAGCCAGCTTACAAG
This sequence comes from Pseudoalteromonas sp. Z9A6, assembly GCF_011378805.1. Taxonomy (NCBI): domain Bacteria; kingdom Pseudomonadati; phylum Pseudomonadota; class Gammaproteobacteria; order Alteromonadales; family Pseudoalteromonadaceae; genus Pseudoalteromonas; species Pseudoalteromonas sp. Z9A6. The sequence continues at coordinate 104,582 of NZ_WTKZ01000005.1, read as the reverse complement.
GGCTTGTAGCTTGCCACCGAGATGATATTTGCGCATTGGAACAACATTATCATCTCTTATCTTTTGCTCAGTATTCTTAATCGTTTGGTTATTAACATTAAGTATGCATGGCGGCAAATCGGCATACTGTTCTTGCAGTACTTGATATAGTTTACGAAACGTTGCAATCCACATGTGGGCAGAAGAGACTTCTTTGATCGTCATCTGCTGCCTTATAAACGCTTTAGCAAAATCCATAAATGGCTTCTCAAATGGTTCTATAGGCGCATAGTTACCGTCTTGAAAGCCAAAAACGAGTGTTTGCCCCTTGTTAGGCTTCCATTTTTCAACTTCCCAACCTTGTTCTTGATAAATCGTCAAATCGTCTTTTGCAAACCTTACAAACTCTTCGAGATTCTTTTTACCATCCTGCTGGTGTTTAGCCTCCCAAATTTTGATTACATTATTCATTAACGACTCCTTCGTTTTTTTCAATTTCGGCGCAAAGTTGGACAACTTCGGTGATCGCTAACACAAGCCTATCCGTCGATTGAATGACGAACTTACTCGCCCCCCTCTCCCTAAGCCTCTCGCGCTCAGCTAACACACCATCTAACATAACTTGATGGCGACCAGTAATCCAAGGCTGAAACTTTACACATGTGTAACATGCTCTGCCGCCTTTCGCGCAAAAACCATAAGTTCCGCAGTTGCCAACTCCATCCCCTTTTTGATTGCGAATGCGTGAATGAGGATCGTTTGCTCGCAGCGCTTCGGCCTCATTTGCAATCAGTGTGCCTGCAAACGCTTGAGCCAATGGCGCTAATACTGGCGCAAGTGCCTCGTTTATTTCCTCCGTCAATTCCTTAACGTTTTCGGTATAAACTTTTACGTTCTGTATGCCGCCATGCCCTAATATTTTAGCAATTGCGAATGCACTAAGTCCTCTGCGAGCTGCATTTGTCCCCATTGTGTAGCGAAATCGTCTTGCTGTTAAGTGGACAAACTCCCCATCTAAACGCTCAGATTTGGCCATGCATTTTTTGCTAATTTGAAACAAAACTTTTGTACTACTTCGGCGCGGCAGATGAATTGCGTCAGGGGTTTTATTCATTATTTCAATAAGTTGGCGAACAGAAGATAAATTCTTAATTGCTTTCGGAAAACCGAATAATGGCATCTGTGCTCGCAGTTCTTCTGGCAGTTTGCCTACTTGCGTCTCTATCATGTTCAAGGTTCGAGTGGCTTGATTACTGAACAAGAGCGCCAGATCTTCATCAATATCAGATTCCTTCATTACCTCCCTAAAGTTTGTAGAGCCATGCTTCTTGGCTTGCGGAACGTTTAATTTGAATTCTGTACTACCGCTTTTTGATTCCTTCACTAGGTCGCATGCTTTTAGCTGACAAAACTGAGTTGGCCTAGCACCTAAGTACACATTTAACAAAAGCCATGTGTAATCACGAAGCGACATTCGATCGTCAAAAAAGGCATTCACTCCCCAAAAAAGTATCGCTTGTTGTTCTTGCAAACTGTATGCGCCAGTGTGGGGACAACCTTTCGCAACTGGGACACCTTTCGCGATACCTTTTAAAGTTATTTGCTCTAGCCAAGGAGCAAGCTTAGGGTCAATTCCATCAATTTCTTTGTCATGCCAATTCAGCAAAAAGGCTCTAATCGAGCCGAGTTTATATTCATTGCTGGCATCTAGCTGTCCTAAATAGTTTTGAACAGTAATTAGGTCTAAGGTGACACTTTTTGTTTTACGAAGCATCGCGAGTATTTCATTAAAAATGATTGAACAGCTGCTAGCCGATAGCTCACAGGCATAATCTGCCATTTGCTCTTTGAAACCAACTATGAAGTTCAAATCACACTCATTAGGAAGTAGTCCCCAGTTTAGAGTGATCGAGGTGTCAAGTTTCCAAGTCCTCTGAGTTACATCAAAGTCATATCCCATCTTACTTGTTCTTTGTTTTTCTTCGGCGAGGGGAAAGCTAACCTTTTTGTCTAGCATCTATTATATCCTTAACGGTTGCGCTTGTTTCATTCATCATTTGCTTGTGGATTTTGTTAGCGATCTTCGTAACACGTCGATCCAAATAAGGTCGAGCACTTTTAGGATCTGAGTGTCCCATAAGTCTCATCCGAGTATCGATCTCGTGCCCATCTTTAATTAGCTGTTGACGCAGACGCTTTACAGTATCGACCTCGCCTAGCGCCTCTGCCTCCTGAATTTGTTGTGATATGTTTGAGTTATGCTCATCAATACGATCTGAAAATCGTTCGTTGAAATAAATTCGGAAGCCCCTACGTTGAATATTTGTAAAATTTTTATCTACGCGCTTTAACGGCGTTATTACTCCCGATGAAAAGTTTTTATCACTCATCGCAGAACCAGAACTTTCACCCTTATGGGATATAAAAATATAAGGATGACTCTTGGCTAATTTATAATTTGGTCTAACTTTTCTGATGTAGTACTCAAGATCTGTGTACAAAGCTGGGGGGATCTCAATATCACGTTCCTGTGTTTTAAGAGTTGGCTGGACTTTTCTCGGGTCATTTGGATCATCATGCCGCCTTTTAAACCGCAACTGTGGACTCTCTATGTCATGATTGATGTCGTCGAGTGTTAACGACAAAACTTCTGATGGCCTACAGCCAGTCCAATACAAAATTTCCAGTAGTAGATAATTACGTAATCGTGTATCAAAATTCTTAAATGGATTGTCTGGGTGATCAGTTCTGGTTACTTGTCGAAAGTTTTCAAAAACAGCGGCCTCCGCATGAGTTACCTTTGAGAGGTTACTTAATCCTTTCGGATAGTGGCTTTTGAAAAGCGCCTCCATCTTATCTATGCGATCCACTAAATCACTAGCATTGGGTTTAAATTTGCAAATTTCCCACGCACAAAACTTTAAATATCGATTTATGCCTGTCATACGCTGATACTGATAATTTTTATCAACAACACTGAGCGGTGATTCGGATTTAGCGAGGCGAGTAAAGTGAACTACTTTTTCAGTTTTGCGGTTTTGTTGCTTAGCTGACAATCTACAAAAGTTCTTGATGGACTGTATAGTTTCTTTGTCTAAAAGTTTTTGCCTACGGAATTCTGCAAACAGGTCCCTACCAGTAGAACGCTCCCATTTATGCAAAAGCATGATGTTATACAGCTCTTTTTTTATCGTGTTTTGCTTACCGTCTGCACGTAATTCTACTGTAACGTAAAGCGTTGACCAGAAATCGATTGTTCCGTCGTCATTAATGATAAGAGGCCTTCGCTCTCCGTCTGAAAGTATTTCGTCTGTTACTCGCATCAACCACCCCTATACTATACAAATTTTATATTAGCATAACTAAAATGGATGGCAACTTTTTAATATACAAAAAAAAATCCCACTTTCTTTATAAATATAGGCGAAGGCTACTATTTATAAAGACTAATGGGATTTTAAATTATTTTAATATACAAAAATAACTTTATCAGAAATTAAAATGGGATATCGTCATCAAAATCAATGGTTGGTTCCATTGGGTTTGATGCACCACCTTGCGGAGCACTTTGTGGTTTAGGAGCGAAACCACCTTGCTGCTGCGGTGCACTATTTTGTTGTGGTGCAAAGCCGCCTTGCGGTTGTTGGTATTGATTATTTTGTTGTGGTGCTGGCGCTGACTGAGGTTGCGCTGCAGGTGCTGCTTGCTGTTGTGGAGCATAACCACCTTGTTGCTGGTTATTTTGGCCTTGATTATTTTGACCGTAACCACCGCTTTGTTGAGCACTTTGCGCTTGATTACCTTGGTAACCTCCACCTTGTTGCCCACCTTGTGATTGATTACCTTGGTAACCACCACTTTGCTGATCGCCACCACGTGCGCCTAACATTTGCATTTGACCAGTAAAGCCATCTACAACTATTTCTGTAGTGTACTTTTCTTGGCCTTGTTGATCGGTCCACTTACGTGTTTGAAGTTTACCTTCAACATAAATTTGTGAACCTTTACGACAATATTCACCAACAATTTCAGCTAACTTGCCAAAAAATACAACACGGTGCCACTCAGTTTTATCAACCATTTGGCCAGTGTTCTTATCTTTATAGCTATCCGAAGTTGCTAGGGTAATATTTGCTACACCGTTGCCGTTAGGCATATAACGAACTTCAGGATCTTGCCCTAAATTACCAACCAAAATTACTTTGTTCACACCGCGTGCCATGGAACCATCTCCTATAAATGTTAGATTAAACCAGCGACTTTACGCGCTTGGTCTAGGTCAAATTCTTTATCATTAATCTTTAAATAGCTGCGACTTTCATCGCGAACTACAGTTGCTTCTATTACACCTGGTAAAGCAACTAACTGAGAAGCAAGTACTTGAGCATGCTCTTCAGAATCTAATTTGGTCATTAAACTAATAACTTTACTTTTGGGTGGGACTTGCATTTTCCACGCAATAATAAGCCATATTAACCCAACAAGTGCCGCTGCCGCAAACACAGCTTGCGTCGTTGTAGTTTGTGCTACATAGCCACCTAACATACCGCCCAAAAAGGCGCCTAAAAACTGACTCGATGAGTAGCCACCCATTGCTGAGCCTTTTTGGCTTGCTGGTGCTATTCGCGATACAAGCGCAGGCATAGTGGCTTCTAAAAAGTTAAACGCCACAAAATAAAGCAGCATACACACAGCAATACCTACTACACTATTAACCCATACCGACATTGCTAACATACTAATAGTTAACAAGGCTACTGAGCCAATAAATGCTTGTTTTTCTTTCTCTTTTTTAATGGCCACAATCATTATTGGTACCATTAATAAAAATGCTAAAAATAGCACTGGAATATACAAATACCAGTGATGGTCGGCAACCAAGCCATCTTTAATTAATTGGCTCGGCAGTACCACAAAAATTGTGGTTAGCGTTAAATGCAATAACAATACACCTGCATTTAATCGTGCTAACTGAGGATGTTTAATTAATTTTTTAATGTCGCTGAAGCTTGCTAATGTATCGCCTTTGGGCGCTTTATTTACCGCCTTTGGCACTAGCATGGTCACTATAAATATACCAAAGACAGCTAAAATAGCAGTCAACCAAAATACACCAGCAATACCCCACGAAGCTGCAACAATTGGCCCAAGTAACATAGCAAAGGCAAAGCTCATTCCTATGCTCATACCAATAACGGCCATTACTTTTGGTCGTTGCTCATCGCGGCTTAAATCTGAAGCAAACGCGAGTAGCGCACTGGCTATTGCGCCCATACCTTGTAAAGCACGGCCTACGGTAACCATTTGGATAGAGTCAGCTAATGCAGCAACGACAGAGCCAATAGCAAATACAACTAAGCCACCAACAATAACCTTTTTACGACCAATCTTATCGGATAATCGACCCATAGGTATTTGTAGTACAGCTTGCGTTAAACCATACGCACCAATGGCAAAACCAATCCAAATAGGCGAAAAACCTTCAAGCGATTGTCCATAAATAGCCAATACAGGCATCAGCATAAACAAGCCGAGCATTCTAAATGCAAACACACTCGCCAGTGATGCAGCGGCGCGTTTTTCTCGTGAATTAAGTGAAGATGCGGTCATTATCTGCGTGATCTTACTCTATGAAAAATTGAGGTTGGGATTCTACCATAAGCTTGGCAATAATTAATCGCCTATAAGTAAGGATTTTTCATTGATCAAGGATTAATATTGCTTCGTATTATGCGATACTGAGTAAATAATTTTGGTAATAAACGAGATAGCATGGAAAACATTGAAGTCCGAGGCGCCCGAACGCACAATTTAAAAGACATCAGCCTAACCATCCCACGTGATAAATTAATAGTTATTACGGGTCTATCTGGTTCGGGGAAGTCATCACTTGCATTTGATACGCTTTATGCAGAAGGACAACGCCGATATGTTGAATCACTCTCTGCGTACGCAAGACAATTTTTATCGCTCATGGAAAAGCCTGATGTGGATCACATCGAAGGCCTCTCTCCTGCCATTTCTATTGAGCAAAAGTCAACGTCTCATAACCCGCGTTCAACCGTAGGTACTATTACCGAAATTTACGATTATTTACGACTTATGTTTGCCCGCGTTGGCGAACCACGATGTCCTACACATGATTTACCACTTGCTGCGCAAACCGTTAGCCAAATGGTAGATACTGTTTTGGCTCTACCTGAGGGCAGTAAATTAATGCTGCTTGCGCCAATAGTAAAAGAGCGTAAAGGTGAGCATGTTAAGTTATTAGAACAGCTATCTAGCCAAGGTTATATTCGCGCCCGTATAGACGGTGAAGTATGTGACTTGTCTGATCCTCCAACGCTTGAGCTTCATAAAAAACATACAATAGAAGTTGTTATAGACAGATTTAAAGTAAAAGATGGCTTACAACAACGCTTAGCAGAATCGTTCGAAACTGCACTTGAAATGTCTAATGGCGTTGCACATGTAGCATACATGGACGATAGCAGCGCTGAAGAGATTCTATTTTCAGCAAATTTTGCCTGCCCTACTTGTGGCTATGCAATGACTGAACTTGAGCCGCGTTTGTTTTCGTTTAATAACCCAGCTGGTGCTTGTCAAACCTGTGATGGCTTAGGTATACGTCAATATTTTGATCCTAATCGCGTAGTGCATAACCCAGAGTTAAGCCTTGCTGGCGGTGCAATTAAAGGCTGGGATAAACGCAGCTTTTATTACTATCAAATGCTACAAGCCGTTGCTGAGCATTATAGTTTTGATTTAGATGTGCCTTATCAAGATTTAGACAGCGAATCGAAAAAAATTATTTTAGATGGCTCTGGTAGCACTAAAATTGCGTTTAATTACCGTAACGACCGTGGCGATTTAATTACGCGTAACCATGAGTTTGAAGGCGTTTTAAATAACATGAATCGCCGCTACCGTGAGACCGAGTCAAACTCTGTACGCGAAGAGCTTGCTAAATACCAAACAAGCCAAGCGTGTCCTAGCTGTCATGGCTCGCGCTTACGCGAAGAATCTCGAAATGTATTTATTGGACAAACCAACTTACCTGCAATCACATGCATGAGTATTGGTGAAGCCATGGAATTTTTTGAAGGTTTAGAGTTAACCGGACAAAAAGGCCAAATAGCTGAAAAAATATTAAAAGAAATTCGCGACCGCTTATCGTTTTTAATTAACGTTGGCCTAAATTATTTATCACTTGAACGTAGCGCCGATACATTATCAGGTGGTGAGGCTCAACGTATCCGCTTAGCCAGTCAAATTGGTGCCGGTCTTGTAGGTGTAATGTACGTACTAGATGAGCCATCTATTGGATTACATCAACGCGATAACGACCGTTTATTACAAACATTGGTCCATTTGCGCGACTTAGGTAACACCGTTATTGTGGTAGAGCACGATGAAGATGCTATTCGTGCTGCAGATCATATTATTGATATTGGCCCAGGTGCGGGTGTTCATGGTGGGCATATTATTGCTCAAGGTACGCGCGACGATATTTTAGCAAGCAAAGAATCTGTTACGGGCCAATTTTTATCAGGCGTACGTAAAATAGAAATACCAAAAGAGCGTCACCCAACGAACGACAAATGGCTAGAGCTATTTGGCGCAACGGGTAATAACCTTAAAAATGTGGATTTAAAAATCCCATTTGGTTTAATGACCTGTGTGACAGGTGTATCGGGCTCGGGTAAATCAACGCTAATAAACGACACTTTATTTAAACTTGCTCATACAGAGCTAAATGGCGCAACCACTGCCGAAGCGGCACCGTATAAATCAATTAGCGGTTTAGATCATTTTGATAAAGTGATCGATATTGATCAAAGCCCGATTGGTCGTACTCCGCGTTCAAATCCGGCAACCTACACAGGTATATTTACCGGCATTCGTGAGTTATTTGCAGGTACACAAGAAGCGCGTTCACGTGGCTACAAAGTAGGTCGCTTTAGTTTTAACGTTAAAGGCGGACGCTGTGAAGCGTGCCAAGGTGACGGCTTAATTAAAGTTGAAATGCACTTTTTACCTGATGTGTATGTACCGTGTGATGTGTGTAAGAGCAAACGCTATAACCGTGAAACACTCGAAGTCCAATACAAAGGTAAAAACATACACCAAGTACTTGAGATGACTGTTGAAGACGCGCATGAGTATTTTGACAAAATACCGGCTATTGCCCGTAAGCTTAAAACCCTAATGGACGTTGGTTTATCGTATGTCCGCTTAGGTCAAGCCGCTACCACGCTTTCAGGTGGTGAAGCGCAACGTGTAAAACTAGCGCGCGAGCTATCAAAGCGTGATACCGGTAAAACACTCTACATATTAGATGAGCCAACAACAGGCTTACACTTTGCTGATATTGAACAGCTGCTTGTTGTACTTCATCGCTTGCGCGACCACGGCAATACTATTGTTGTTATTGAGCACAACCTCGATGTTATTAAAACAGCAGATTGGGTTATCGATTTAGGACCTGAAGGCGGAGCTGGCGGTGGTGAAATACTCATTGCAGGTACACCAGAAGAAGTAGCTGAGTGTGAGCGTTCACATACTGGGCATTACTTAAAACCTCTATTAAATAAATAGAGGTTCAGTTGTGACAAATTAATCGGCTTTGAGGTTATTTAACTGTCGAGATTGCACTTAATTAAAAATAGCGAGAAGAGTTACTTCTCGCTATTTTTTGGCTCTAATTTTTCTTTTATCAACATAATACCAATCGAAAATGTTATTAAAGAAAAACAACACACTGCTGCAAATTTAACCTTGAAAGATCAACAGACCCTAGTCATTCCAACTTATCTGTATTATTTGCATGTCTTTATATTTTGATTCTGTAAAGAAAATTTGATTGTTATCACTAATAAAAAATGCGACAGGTTTAAAATCCACGTGCACATCTTTTACTGTTTTATCTTCTAAATTAAGCCGAGCAACTCTTGAAATCGCATCAGAGTAGTAAAGGTAATTACCATTAATAGCAAAAAGTTGTGCTTGTCGCGCGTCTTTGGGTAATTCCCAGCTCTGTTTATTTGATAGTTTAATTAACTGATTATTAGTAATTGCATAATTAGTACCGTCAGCGCCTGAAATTAATTTGTTGGCTTTAACATCCTCTAATATAGTTGTGTCTCGCGTTAATAAATTAAACTGAGCAAATAGGTTTTCTGAACCACTTCGCTCTAAATAAATTATACTTTCATTATCTTTAGACCATACATAGTTTAGTATTTTTCGCCCTTTAAACTCAGCTATGGTATAGAGCTTGTTCGACATAACGTCAAAAAATGCAATATCGCTATTAACTCTTAATAAAACACGATCTTGCTTACTCGATACTCTTAGCCCGCCAATAGCAAAGGTAGATTTCCCTTCATAAGTAAAGTTACTAAGTTGCTTTGTAAGACCATTTTGAGAGAGCCACAATTGACTGCTGCCAGAACGCTCTGATACAAAAACATGTGCTGTCCCTTTCTCATTAATGACTTCTACAATGTGGTAGTCGTCTTCATCACTTTTGTAGAGTGCTTCATACTCAGGAACATCGCTAAAAAGATTAGTCGCTTTAATTAACGAAAATGCTTGTGTTTTATTTGCTGAGTAAAAGAGGCTATTAGCAGATTGAACTGCAATATAATAAGGTGAAATTGCTGGGGTAACCGTTAGTGTGCGTTTAATAATATTATTTTCATCAAACACAATGGTTGAAAGGTCAGAGTCTTCAAAAACAATCACGCCTTTATCGTCTGCAAGCCAGTCAAACGCGAAGCTAATTATACTTTTGTTTGCTTTAAATAACCGCTTAGTCTCACGCGTAGAAAAGTCGTAGCTGAACACCGAAAAAGGCTGACCTTTTTGACTAAGTATATATGCTATTTTATTACCTGAAGAAGATAAGCGCGGCATTATTACGCCATACATTACGCCTGGTGGTGGAATAACAATGGACTCTTTTTGTAACTCTAAATCAAATTTATATAAACCTGAGCCATCTTGCTCATTTTTATATTCAGTGTAATAAATATATTCACCACTTTCGTCTACTTGCGCATAACCTGTGTATCTAAGGTCACACTTTTTAATTAATGTAGCCTCACCAACAATAGGAAACTGGCTTAAATCAACCAGTACCATTTCGCACTGCTGTTGTTTTAAGTTTGTAGCTTGTATAAGCACTGCGTGCTGATTTAACTGCCACGATAAAATAGATACTTGAAAGCCAGGATAGGTAATTTCAACCTCCCTTTGATCAGATAGTCGCTTTACAAATGCATGCATTATGTCATTTTCAGGCTCAACATTTGTATAAGCTAAATATTGTTTATCTGAGGACATCTCAGGGTGAACCTCACTGCCTATATTCCACGTGCTTGCTACCTTATTAACCGTGATCTGTTTAATCTTTTCGCTAGAAGGTGCATTAATAAAAAACAACCCAAACCATACTAAAAAGCACAGGCAAATAATGGCGAATAAAGAATAAATCAAAAAATTTTTACTACTCTTTTTTTGAACTGGTTGAGAAGTAGTTGCAGTAGCTATCTCTTCATTTTTGGCAGAAATACCCGGTGAGTCAGGCAAAATGTTTACAGGCTCTTTCAAAACGTTTGCTTGCGTTAAACGCTCAGGTATTACTGTTAGGCTATATCCTTTACGGTAATGCGTTTTTAAAAGCGGCGCTTTTTCAATTGGGTGGGCAAGCTGCTTTCTTAACTCTGAGATTGCACGGTTAATCGCATTATCATCAACAAAGCTCTGTAGCCACACACTCTCAATAAGCTCTTGGCGGGAAACAATTTGTTGAGGCTTGTCTATAAAGTGAAGTAATAGCTTTACTAAAAGTGGATCTAATTCCCTTTCTAAATGGTTTGAAGTAATCACACAGCGATTACTAATAAATTGCCAAGGTCCGATTTGATAATTCATAGTCTTTACGTATTTTTATTTTTATAAACCGTATCACATCTACACTTTCTTTTATAGAAAAAGCATTTTAAACCTTATATTAGCACTATAAGGTTTAAAGCTAACATACTAAATTTAAATAATTATTTAGCTTTAAAACCTTATCTATTAATTGCTCATAACTAGATAAGCGACTCTCAATAAATTCAGCGATATTCTTTAAACCGCCATCAACAAGCAGCTTAGTAAAAAATCATTTGTGATTCTAAATTGGCTGCAATTAAAAATATAAAAGGTTTAATTATGAATAGCACAATGAAAAAAGTACTACCGGCTTTACTACTAGCAACTGCTTTTAATACAACTTCAGTTATTGCAGCTGACGCTAAACAACACAACGTTCAAAGCAATTTTAATCAATGCATAATTGGTGAAAGCGTAGAGGCGATTAACCCAGTTAATAAAAAGCAGCAAGAAACAAACAACATAGACGCCACTGAGTCTTTAAAAAGTAATGTTGATACACAAACGTTACTTTCTTCGATAGATGAAAAAATATCAGCTGAGCTTGACTCTTCAATGAGCAAAATAAACTCGCAAATTGATAAAAACCTTTCAAAGGTAACATCCTCAATCACTGCATATTTCAGCACTGTGTTATCGAACTAAAAACAATAAAATTAAAAGTTACATAAAGGAATTATCATGAAAAAATTCACAAAAAAATTAGTATCTGCCAGCGTATTACTTAGTTGTAGTCTTTTAGCAAATACAGCACAGGCCCAAAGCTCTGTATGGCAAGTAAGCAATGGTAATGACTCACTATTTATTGGCGGTACAGTTCACATACTACCTAAAGCCGAAATGCCACTACCCGCTGAGTTTAACCATGCTTATGAACAAGCGGATACAATTATTTTAGAAGCACCGTTATCTGACCCAGCCGATACTAATGCGCAAATGCAAATGTTAGGCGCACTATCGTATACAAATAACGAAACGTTAAGTCAAAAACTAGAACCCGAGATTAAGGCATCACTTGAAAATAAGCTTAACAAGTTTGGCGCTAATCTCGCTAAGTTAGATGGCTTTCGCCCTGCTATGGTTGGTATTGTTTTAATGTCGATGGAGCTTCAAAAGCAAAATTTAATGGGTGAAGGTGTTGATGCTTACTTTACTAAAAAAGCGACTGAAGATAACAAAACAAAAAATTACTTAGAAACAATCGAATTTCAGTTAGAGTTTTTTAAAACAATGGGTCAAGGCAACGAAAACGATTTCATTAAACGTAACTTAGCCGAACTTCACAACTATAATGATATGTTTGAAGATCTTTTAGCTGCATGGCGTAAAGGCGATACCGACGCGCTAAATAAAGTAGCACTTGAAGATATGCAGCAAAATGATCCGAATAGCTATAAACAAATCATTGCAGATAGAAATAATGATTGGTTACCAAAAGTAGAAGCCATGTTTAACAACGACAAAAATGAGTTTGTACTTGTTGGAGTTGCCCACCTTGCAGGACAAGATAGTTTACTTACCTTACTTGAAAACAAGGGCTATAAAGTTTCTCTAGTTGATATTGATAGCACGGAAAATATAACAGTAAGAGGGGCTGAATAATGGATAAAACAGACAAACTAGCGATATCGCTACTGTTTCTATTTGGGTCTATCATGTTGATATGTGCTATATAAAAAATGCCGCTAACAAGCGGCATTTTTTATTTTAATAAACTTACCCTCGCGCAATAAAACCAAGCGCATCGTATACCGATTTCAATGTTTTCTCAGCACGTACACTTGCTTTTTCAGCACCTGACTTCATTATGCCATCAAGTAGGTTTTGATCTTCTCTGATCTCTTTAAAGCGTGCTTGAATTGGCTCAATCATATTTACAACTGCATCTGCTGTATCTTTCTTTAAATGGCCATACATTTTATCTTCATATTCAGGAACTAGGTCTTCAATTGAGCGCTTAGTTGCAACACTCAATAAAGTAAGCAAGTTTGATACGCCAGGCTTTTCTGTGCGATCAAAATAAATACGTGCTTGTTCATCTGAATCAGTTACTGCTTTTTTAAGCTTTTTCACAATTTGCTTAGGCTCATCTAATAACATGATGTAACCATTTGGGTTTTCGTCAGACTTAGACATTTTTTTAAGTGGATCTTGCAAGCTCATTACGCGTGCACCAAACTCAGGGATGTACGGCTCTGGTAATTTAAATACGTCGCCATATAAATTATTAAAGCGTGTGGCTATATCGCGAGTCAGCTCTAAGTGTTGCTTTTGATCATCCCCTACTGGTACTTGATCAGCTTGGTATAATAAAATATCCGCAGCTTGCAATACTGGATATGAAAATAAGCCCACGTTTACGTTATTTGCATGCTTAGATGACTTGTCTTTAAACTGAGTCATTCGATTAAGCTCACCCATTTGCGCGTAACAATTTAATACCCACGCTAATTGTGCATGCTCAGGTACTTGCGATTGTACAAATAACGCAGATTTTTCAGGATCAATGCCACATGCCGCGTAAAGAGCAATACCATCTAACACTCGAGAGCGCAGTAATTCAGGCTCTTGGCGAACCGTAATAGCGTGTAAGTCTACTAACATAAAGAAACTTTCGTGGTCTTCCTGTAACTTTAGCCACTGGTTAATAGCGCCAACATAGTTGCCTATTGTCATACCACCGGTTGGCTGAATGCCGCTTAAAACTACTGGTTTACTCATGATTTTCCTTTATTTTGCTTAATGAATAATATTTAACGCTTCGTTAGAACAGGTATTATATCTAAGAAGTTATCGCATAGGTACTGCGGATTATAATCCTCAAGACTTTCACCTTGGTTATAGCCATAACTAAGTGCAATTACGTCTATATTAGCGGCTTTAGCTGCAAGTATATCGCTTTTAGAATCACCTATCATTATTGCTTTATTAGGCTCCGCATTTAGTTTTTTGCAGGCAAATAGCAATGGTTCTGGCGATGGTTTTTTTGCCATGTCGTCACCGCATACAACCACATCAAAATGACTCGTTAGTGCCAATTTTTCGAGTAGTTTCTCTGTAAAAATTCGAGACTTATTAGTGATTAATGCTTTAGGCATACCGCGAAGTGCTGCAAGCCCTGTTTCTACATGTTGGTACAAAACACTATACTCACCAACTTGCTGTTCATAATACTTATAGAACTGTAATATTGCTTTGCCACTAAGTGACTCATCTAAATTTTCACTCACTTGCATATCGCCACTCAAAGCGCGTTTAACAAGGACTTCAACCCCATTACCAATCCAACTTTCAACCAAGCGTTGACTAACAATAGGAAAAGCAAAATCGCTCAAGGTTAAATTAATAGCGATATACAAGTCGTAAACGCTATCAACCAAAGTACCATCTAAATCAAATAAGGCGACATCGTACTTCATTACTTAACACTTCCAAGCTGCTCACGCATTTGATCAATCACCACTTTGTAATCAGGTTGATTAAAAATAGCTGAGCCTGCAACAAACATATCAGCACCCGCTCGAGCCGCTGCTGCAATATTATCGACCTTAATACCACCATCAACCTCTAAGCGAATATCTCGGCCTGATTCAATAATACGCTGTTTGGCTTGGCGTAATTTTTCAAGCGTATGAGGGATAAAGCTTTGCCCGCCAAACCCAGGATTTACCGACATTAGTAAAATGGTATCTAGCTTATCAATAACATGATCTAAATAACTTAGGCTTGTTGCTGGGTTAAACACTAAGCCTGCTTTACAGCCGTGATCTTTAATTAACTGTATTGTACGATCGACGTGCTCACTGGCTTCAGGATGAAAAGTAATAATAGAAGCACCAGCCTCAGCAAATAAAGGTATTATGCTATCTACAGGCTTAACCATTAAATGTACGTCGATAGGTGCTGTAATACCGTAATCTCTTAGTGCTTTACACACCATAGGACCAATTGTGAGATTAGGTACATAGTGATTATCCATTACATCAAAGTGAACTACATCAGCACCCGCTTCGAGAACTTTATCAACATCTTCGCCTAGCTTTGCAAAATCAGCAGACAAAATAGAAGGGGCTATTAAATATTTTTGCTCTGGGTTAAACATGATTAACTCCATCAATAAATAGTGTATTGCGTTAATGTAACTTAATTGAAGATGTTACCCAAGTAATATGGCGTAATAGCCCCCATTTTAGGTAACTTTAAGTTTGATATTTAACCAGTATTTGCTATGATTAAAAAAGTAACAAATTATTGGATTTCATCATGCGTGCTTTTAAAATTGGGATATTAATTGCGTCGGCATTACTGCTTATCGGGGCGTTTAGCTTTGGTTCAAGCTCTGAGCAAGAATTAAGCTCAGTGAGTAATTGTCATAATACACAAGTGGTAAGTGCTCAAAACACTTTAACTGCGTGTATTAAAGCTGAAGAAGAGTCATCATGGTTTTCGTGGTTAACTGGCGATAGCCGTAGTGCTCAGTTTCATTACCTTGATTTACTGGAACTACTTACTAGTTCTGAAGATTCTAAAAACGCTCCTTCTTTAAAACCTTTATTTTAAATAATGCTACAATTTTTTAGCGCGTTGCAAAGTGTGCTAGCTGCATTTTTTGGTGTTCAATCTGAAAATAAACGCCAAGTCGATTTTAAACAACATTCCCCTTTATCCATCATTTTAATTGCGATTGTACTATTTGTTGCTTTTGTTATCGCAATTTACGCAGTGGTTGCTTGGGTGCTAAATACATAGCCATCAACTCGTCAACTTTATTTCTAGAGCCACCTTTGGGGCTAATAGTGCGCTTTACTTGAATTTGCTCAAGCGATGCTTGGCTATAAATTTTACGCGTCCACACGGTATCGTGATTTGAAATAAGCACAGGCGTGTTATTTTCAAATGCGGCTTGTTCTGCCAAATTAGCTAAGTTAGCCTGATCATCTAAATTAAACCCCCCTTTTGCGTATGACGTAAAAGAAGCCGTTTTACTTAATGGCACATAAGGCGGGTCGCAATAAATAACAGCATTGTTAGGTACTAACTTAAAAACGTCATCGTAATCTAAACAAGTGAACGTTGCTTTTTGTGCTTTTTCAGCAAAAAAATACATTTCTTTTTCAGGAAAGTAAGGCTTTTTATACTTACCAAAAGGCACATTAAAAATGCCTTTTAAATTATACCTACACAGTCCGTTGTAACCATGGCGGTTCATGTATAAAAACAAGATTGAACGTTCGTATACATCACGGCTTTGATTAAACTGCACACGGTATTCGTAATACGCATCTGCGTGATTATTCAAATCAACAAATAGCTTTTTAGCGTCACTAATAAGCTCATCTGGAGAGCTTTTAAGCTCTTTATATAAGTTAATTAAGTCTGCATTGATATCGTTGAGGATATAGTGCTTAAAGTCACTATTTAAAAACACAGAGCCTGCACCAACAAAAGGTTCAACCAAAGTATCAGCATGCTTGCTAGCTTGGTTTAATCGCGCATTAATGTTTTCAACTAGGCTGTATTTTCCGCCGGCCCATTTAAGGAAGGCTCTACTTTTTTGCTGCATTGGCTCTTTACTTCAATCTGGTGTTGCGCGATTTTACACTAAAGCAGTGTGTTTTACTGATCAACGACTGCTATTTCTTGCTTTATTTTACTAATTTTTTTATAGAAAGGTTTATTTTTTCTAACCCCAGGGGGTAAAGTATCCATTGCTGATTTTGCCTCGTTTATACTCTCAAAGCTGCCAAATGTAACAACCCACCATATTTGATTATTTCGCTTCGTTTGGTAAGTGTGTGCTTGCTGCTGTAGATTGAATTGAGCAATAAAATTATCGCGAACTTCCTGCTGAGTTACCGCTAATAATTGAATAACACTATTTGTATCTGCTTGCTGCATGTACCAAATATTATCTTGGCTTATCTGAGTTTGCTCTGCTGTATTTACTTTCTCTACTTTTAGAGCTTTAGATACAACGTCACCTGCTTCACTGCTTTTGTTTTTAGCGCTATTATCAATAGCATTGTCTAATACCTTAACTGTATTTGCAGGTTCGCTAAGACTTTGCATGATAGCAGGCACATCATTAATGTGTACGCTCTTTGGCTCAATATCTGGCTCAACTCCTTCAGGGTCATTTAAGGTAACTACTGAGTCATTTTGCTTTATAACCGGCTCACTTACTTGCTCTACAGATATTGCTGTATTTAGGACTTGTGTTTCTTCCTGCTGATAATATTGTTGCCACCACTGCGTCATATCAGACTTATAAAGCAGACCAATAATTAAAAGCATAATTAACAACATCAAAATCAATAAGTGTAATCGCCAAGATACTTTATCTTTAACGATAATATCGGCTATGTGCTCGCTAGGTTGCCAAGCAAGCAATAAACTGGGGTTACCATGAGCCTCGGCTAAAAAAGTACTAAAAACAGGGTCTTCATCATAAGGTAAATCAGTAAAGTACCACTGCAATAACATCTTGCTTTCTCGAAGCGTTAGTGGCTCCAAGTAAATTTCGACAGCGTCATTTAAAGCAAGTTTAGACTGTGATGCAATTATGATATACAACGTATTAGGGCTATTTTTAGAAAGCAGCTCAAGCTCAATTAGTATCTCTTCAGATAGTTGCCTACCGCCATCAAGCACCCATAAACAAGGTCCGCACTGCTGTTGCTCAAGCAGCTGGTAATAGTTTTCAGGTAAACTTAAATTATGATCAACCAAAGGGGAATTAAAGCTTTGCTCTAATAAATCGCTCATTAGCTGAGCGTCAGTCATTTGTGCACTTACTTGCACAAACGCTTTATTAAAGTCATTGTATTTATCTGTAATGAAGGTTTCGAGCATATAACTTTTACCTAGCCCCGATGTGCCAAGTAAAACTATTAAATTTTGTCCGTACTCAAATTGCAGTGCGATTCTATCCACCAAAGCCGCACGGCTTGGTAAAATTTGTGACTGCATTTACTGCTCGATTAAGTCTCTAACTTGGTCATCAGAAACATCATCAACTAATGCACACTGGCCAAATTGGGTAGGTAGAATAAAGCGTATAGTGCCTCTTTTATTCTTTTTGTCTTTACGCATATGCGTTAGGAACTGCTCGCTAGTCATTTGCTTTGGAATTTCTGTTGGTAAATTATATAGCTCAAGCAGCTTAATAATTCGATCAACTTCACTTGCGCTTAAATCTTGGCGTGTCTTGGCAAGTTTAGCTGCTAATACCATGCCTGTTGCAACAGCTTCGCCATGTAACCAAACGCCGTAGCCCATTTCTGCCTCAATTGCATGGGCAAATGTATGACCTAAGTTTAATAAAGCACGTAAACCATGCTCTTTTTCATCTTGCGCAACTATAAGTGCTTTTATTTCACAACATCTAAAAATAATATGCTGTAAACATGTTTCATCTAGTTGCTGCAAATTAGCTACGTTTCGCTCTAAGTATGCAAATAATTCGGTATCGTAAATCAGACCATACTTAATTACTTCAGCCATACCTGCTGCAAACTCTCTTGCTGGTAGGGTGTGTAATGTTTGTGTATCAATAAAAACCGCTTGAGGCTGATAAAATGCCCCTATCATATTTTTACCTAAAGGATGATTTACTGCCGTTTTACCACCTACCGATGAGTCAACCTGTGAAAGCACTGTCGTTGGTATTTGAATAAACGGTACGCCGCGCTGATAACACGCCGCTACAAAACCAGTTAGATCACCTATAACACCGCCACCTAACGCAATTAAGCACGTATCTCGGCCACAGTTATTTTGGAGTAAAAATGCTGATATTTTTTCAAACCATTCAAGTGATTTATATTGTTCACCGTCAGGAATAATAAAAGATAGCGGATTTTGATCTGCTAATGAGTCAAGTAACGCTTGTAAATATAAAGGCGCTATTGTGTCATTAGTAATGATGATAGGCCGACAATCACCAATGTGGTGAACCAGGCGGCCATTATCTTGAAGTGCAGATTGCCCAATATAAATAGGATAACTTCGCTCGTCCAAATTAACTGTTAATTTAAGCATGCTTAGTTATTTCCTTATTATTGGTTTTTAAAAATCTAATTTCTCGATGATTTGGTTAGCAACAACTTTAGCGCTTTGCTCATCGGTACGTACAACAAAATCGGCAACTTCTTTGTATAGGGGCTCGCGTTCTTCTGCTAAGCGCTCTAGTACGTTACGAGGTGCTTCTTCAGTTTGCAGTAATGGGCGACGCTTGTCGCGTTGCGTGCGTGCAACTTGCTTTTCTATAGGTGTCTCTAGGTATACAACGATACCTCGAGCCGAAAGCTTGTTTCGAACTTCTTTGCTCATTACTGAACCACCACCGGTAGCAAGTACAATACCTTGCATCTCGGTTAAATCGCCAATAACAGACTCTTCTCGAAGTCTAAAGCCTTCTTCACCTTCAAGATCGAATACCCATGCAATATCTGCACCTGTGCGGCGTTCGATTTCTTGATCAGAATCAACAAATTCAAGGTGTAATTGGTCAGCGATGTGACGACCAATCGTGCTTTTGCCAGCCCCCATGGGGCCAACTAGAAATATATTACGTTTCTCAGCCATATCTTTTAGTACAAACAAACTCTAAAATTTGAAATAAAACCCCGCCTAACGACCTGGCCCCAAAATTAAGGAGGGGATTATCTCAGTAATTGCAGGGGTATTTCAAGTCAATTAGAATAAAAAGCCATATAACGAGCAATTAATCTAAATAATCACCCGTTGGTTAACATAAAACCACTGTATTTTAATCAATTTGTATTTTCGGTGTCACGAAAATAAGTAATTCACGCTTTTCATTAAACTCACTTGTGGTTTTAAATAGTCTTCCTACGTAAGGAATGTCACCTAAAATTGGCACTTTACTCGTAGTATTAATGATTTGCTGTTGGAAAATACCACCGAGTACTACGGTTTGGCCATTCTCGACTAACACTTGTGTTTGAATTTCTTGAGTATCAATAGACACCGCTTCACCAGTACCTGTTTGAACAGTATCACCACGTGTATCTTGAGTAATAATTAAATCTAGAATTACTTTATTATCAGGTGTGATATGAGGTGTAACTTCTAAGCTCAGTACCGCTTTTTTAAAGCTTACGGTAGTAGCACCGCTTGAAGCTGACTCTGTATAAGGAATTTCAGTACCTTGCTCTATTCGCGCTTTTTGCTGATTAGCCGCTATTATACGTGGACTTGCAATAATCTCGCCTTTATTCTCTTCTTCAAGCGCACTTAGTTCTAAATCAATCAGCGTACCGTTAGCCAGTTTTGCTATGTGTAAGCCAATGCTAGCCGCAGGGTTAGTGATAGGTAAATTTACATTCAATCGGTCTGAAATACTTGGTGCATCTGAAGTAGATGTCGCATTATAAATACCTTCTGCGCCTTCAAGAGAGCCTGAAATACCAACACTACTGCCTTGGTCACTAAAGCCCCAACGTACGCCTAAGTCTTCAGTAACGTTATCGCGTACCGTTACCATCCGAGATTCTATTACAACCTGCTGCACTGGAATATCAAGCGTTTCAATCATGCGGCGAATGTTTTCTATACTCTTAACAGTATCTTTTACTAACAAAGTATTTGTACGTTGATCAACAGATACACTACCACGGGCAGTTATAATACTGTTTGTATCTGTTTTTAATAAGTCAGCAAAATTTTCGGCTTTAGCATAGTTTAATCGGATGTATTCACTATATAGAGGCTCTAAGTCTTCAACTTGCTGTTTAGCTTTTAAATCTTTGGCTTCACGTGCTGCAAGTTCTTCTGCAGGCGCTACCATTAATATAGAGCCATCCATGCGCTTATCTAGCCCTTTAATACGTAGTACTACGTCAAGCGCTTGATCCCACGGTACACCATCTAGGCGCAGCGTTATATTGCCCGTTACTGAATCACTGGTTACTAAGTTAAAGTCGTTGTAACCCGCGATAATTTGCAGTGCTGCACGCACAGAGATATCTTGAAAATTTAAGGTCATAGGACGACCTTGATACTCAACCCCACCATCTAAGTACGCATTTTGCGTTTCATCTTTTTCTATTGTCAACGTTAAAATATTATCTATTTGCTGATACGTAAACGTGAACTGAGCATTAGGTTCGATAACAACACGACTTAAACCATCTTCTTTAAAAGTCTCGATATTACTTACAACAGTTCCAAAATCTAATACATCTAATTCATAAAGTAGATCGTCTAAAATATCGGTGTGATGAAAGTCAGCATAAATTTTCCCGCCACTTTCATGGACTTCAATTGCAGCTTGAGTGTCTTGTAAAAATACAAGTACTTTTGCTTCACCCTTCTCACCACGTCTAAAATCAATTGACTGGATACGGTTAATGTAATTTCCACTTACATCACCTGAGTCCATCACTACATCTTCATTTTCAGATTCTGTAAGAGGGTTATCAGAGACACGTATCGATACTAAATTATTATGAACTTCAGTCTCATAAATTTTTAATCTATCTAAGTTTATCGTTACCTTTAAACCACTGTTAGTTAAAACATTAGTAACACTGCTAATTCCAGCTTGATTAACTTCAACATCATTTAAACCAACTTCTAACTCTGCAGTATCAAAAAACATTTCGATTCGGGCTGGGCTATTAAACACTTGAACTTTTGGTTCAAAGGTTAACTCTTCATCAAAAACAAGCTGTAATTCAGTTTCGCCTTTAAGTAATGGATTATAACGAACATCATAAAGCAATGGCCCAGCTATGGCTGAGTTTACAGTGACTAAAGCAACAGCAGCCAGTAATGTCCGTGAAATACGATGAAGCCAAAGTACATCCTTATGCATCCTATTTTTACCTTTTTTATTATTAATTTGCGCCATCTGTTGCCGCCTCTAACATTTCTAATTTCGTCAGGCGCTCTTTCCAACAGCCAGACCCATCAGGGATTAATTCCACTAATTCTATATAGTCGTTGCTTACTATTTTTACTTTGCCATCATAACTTCCAAGATAATTCCCTACCGTTACGCGGTGCAAAGTGTCATCTGTTGCTGTAATTAATGCCCATATTTGTCCACTAGAGCCAATTGTGCCTTTCATTGCTAAATTATCTAGCGGGTATTTCTCTAACGGTTCGCGGCGACGCTCTTGATCTGGGTGCAAACAGTTTTTTACTTGCGTTAGTTTATTTTGAATAATCTCAGGCTGAGGCGCTACAAACGGGCTACGTAGCTGACCAGCACTGTACTCAAATATTTCAAACTTTGTCAGTTCAGGAATCGTCTCAACCTTTGGTGTGGTGCTTGCTTTTACCTGATCAATAAATTCTTTTTGCTCAGAAGTGTCATCATTACAACCAGCTAAAACAAACGCTATAGCTAAAGGTACTACGCGAAGGAGTTTCATTTTTTAACCCCTTCTTCATAACGATATGTTTTTGCAACAACACTGAATGTTAACTGTTTATCGCCCGATGATAAAATAGAAAAGTCATGTAAGCTTACAATTCGGGGTAACTGGGCCACTTTACCTACAAACTCACCAAACTCATGGTAGCTACCTATTACTTCGATTTTAATAGGTAGCTCGGTATAAAATTCTTTTTCAACTTCTGGCAGCCAACCTATTTTTAAAAAAGTCAGACCACTCGTTGTCCCAACATATGATAAATCATCAAGTAAACCAGGAGTTTCGTTCGAAGTGGGTAGACGCTTTAATAGCTGTGAAAACTTATCTTCCATTTCAATCATTTGTTGACGATATATTTCAAGGTTGCTCGCTACTGCATACTTAGTTCGATAAGTTGTTCGTAGTTCAACTTCTTTTGCCACGGCACTATGGTAGCTGTCAATTTCATCAGAAACTAATAGGCTATAACTAAAAAACAATACAAGGCCCGCAACAAATGTGCAGCAAATTGCTTTAACAGCAATTGGCCAATCACCAATGTTATCAAGCTCTATTTCATTCCAATCAATTTCACTCAGTGCTTTAAAATCAAGGTTCATCGCTAACCTCACCAATTTTATCAAATGGTTTTACATAAAATTCCATATTAAAATCACTAAGTAAACGCGAAGATTGATCGCCTGCAACAATGCCCTGCATTGAAGGATTCTCTAGTAAATATGAGCTTTGTACTTGGCGGAGCATTGTTGATAGGCGATTATTAGATTCACTACGTCCTAAAACATGTATTTGGCTGCCTTTGCGCTCCAGCTTTGTTAAATAAACGCCACCTGGCACTATTTTGGCAACTTCATCCATTATTTGCGTACCCAAATTACGGCTGCTTTGCAATTCTTCAATGAGCCTCATACGCTGTTGTAAATTTTCCTTTCTTTTATCTAAGCTTCGTATTTCACTTATTTTTTTATCTAGCATGCTAATTTCTGAGCTTAAATAATTATTCTTTAAATTTTGACCGTCTTTTAAAGCGCTATAAAAAGAACTTAATAAATACATACTTGCAAAACAAAGTATGACGACACCAACAAGTATAGTTACAAATTTCTTTTTCGATTCTTCGCGTTGTGATTCACGCCAAGGCAGTAGATTTATATGTGGCATGTTGAAAAACTCCTTAATGCCAACCCTGTTGCAATTGCAAACTGCGTTTTGTGACGCTGCATTATATTACGGTCTACCTTTGGGGAAATTTCCATATTTATAAAAGGCTCTGCAACAACTGAGTGGATACCGAGTTCTTCAATAAGCAATCGGTCGATACCTTTTATCATCGATGTACCGCCCGTTAATACAATATAATCTATTTGCTCTTTACCACTGGTTGTTAAAAACATTTGCACAGCTCTGCGAACTTGTTGAAGTAACGAAGTTTGAAAAGGGGCTAATACTTCAAAGGTATAGTTTGGCGGTAAATCACCTGATGTTTTGCCTATTTCGGCTTCATCAAAGCCTTTATTATAATAAGCAACAATACTATTTGTATATTGATCGCCACCAAAAACTTGGTCACGGGTATAAATGGTTTCCCCAGCTTGCACAACACTCACAAGCATTAAAACTGCGCCAATATCGACCACAGCCACACACTTATTAAATGCATCGCTAGGTAATTGTTGATAGTAAACGTCCATAGCACGGCTCAATGCGTAGCTTTCTACATCTACTATTTTGGCTTCTAAATTTGCGGCTTCTAAAGCGCCCACCCGTGCTTCAACACTCTCAGTACGAGCAGCCGAAAGCAAAACATTCATTTTGCTAGGATCGGCCTCATTCGTCGAAAGCTTCTCAAAATCGAGGCTCACTTCATCAAGCGGGTAAGGGATTAAACTATCAGCTTCAATTTCAATTTGCGATTCAAGTTCAGCATCTGTTAACGATACATCCATGAAGATCACTTTTGTAATAACTGTTTGGCCAGAAACAGCCACTGCAGCAGATTTTAACGACTTCGGTAATTTTTTTCTTAATTTTGTAATAACGTTACCAATCGCTTCAATATCTTGGATTGTGCGCTCACTCATCGCACCTTTTGGCATAGGCTCAATTGCAAGTGCTTCTAGTCGAAATCCAGTTTCAATTTCACGTAAAAGCACCGCTTTGATAGAGTGCGATCCAATATCAATTCCTACCATCATCGGGGACGGTTTTTGAAATAGTTGACTTAGCATGTTTCAACTTGGCCTTTGTTTTAATAATAAACAAGTTATAATTTTTATCTGAAAAAATATTATTCATTTTTTAATCAATATATACTAGCAGTCAAAACTCGCAATTGGGAGTCCATTTAGGGAAATATAAGTGATTTTATTAAAACGAACTTTACAATTTTTTATCATTTGTGTGTTAATTGGTCTGATCACTTTGGTCAGTCTTTATTACTACGTTAAACCTGATATCCCCAGTGTGCAAGTTTTAAAAGACGTGCAATTACAAACTCCTATGCAAGTATTCACAAAAGATGGGCTTTTAATCAATCAATTTGGTGAAAAGCGTCGTATTCCAGTGACTATTGATGAAATTCCTCAAACCCTCATTAATGCATTTTTAGCGACAGAAGATAATCGATTTTACGATCATATAGGCATAGATCCTATAGGTATTGTACGTTCGGCTATTGTTCTTATATCTACCGGCGAGAAAAAACAAGGCGCAAGTACTATTACTATGCAGCTTGCTCGTAATTTCTTTTTAACTCGCGAAAAAGCATATATTCGTAAAGTTAAAGAAATATTTATAGCGCTACATATTGAAGGTGTATTAACAAAAGACGAAATTTTAGAGCTTTACCTTAATAAAATAGAATTGGGTAATCGCGCTTTTGGTATTGGTGCTGCAGCACAAGTTTATTACGGTAAGGAGTTAAAAGATTTAACACTTGCACAAATGGCGATGATTGCAGGTTTACCGAAGGCCCCTTCAGCTTTAAACCCAATTCGTAACCCAACGCGTGCAAAAGCACGCCGAAATGTTGTTTTAGGGCGTTTATTAACTGAAAATTATATTACTCAAGAAGAATATAACGAAGCAACGAGCCAACCTATCACCGCTTATTTTCATGGTGCTGAAATAAATTTATACGCCCCGTATATTTCTGAAATGGTGCGCGCTGAAATGGTCTCGCGTTATGGAATAGATAAAGCTTACAACTCAGGTTTTAAAATTTTCACCTCGGTAGAGTCTAAAGTTCAAAAAGCAGCGCAAAACGCACTTGTAAACAACTTACATAATTACGATATGCGCCATGGTTTTAGAGGACCAACAGATGTTTTATGGGATCCTGAAACACAACCTGCTTTAACTGAGCAACAAATACTCAATAAATTACAAAGCGTAAATGAGTTGGGTACTTTGAAAGCAGCAGCCGTGCTTAGTGTTAATGATAAAACAGCGTCGGTATTACTTAAAAGTGGCGAGCGCACAACTCTTACTTGGGATAACTTAAAATGGGCGCGTAAATATATTACTCGTTACCGCCAAAGTTTTGCTCCAAAAGCAGCTACAGATATTTTAACGCCAGGAATGCAAATATGGGTGCGTAAAAATGAAGATGACAGCTACTTACTAAGCCAAATACCAGAAGCATCAAGTGCTATTGTGTCACTCGACCCACAAGATGGCAGAATTAAAGCTATTGTAGGTGGTTACAGCTTTGAGCAAAGTCAATATAACCGAGCGGTACAAGCAAAGCGTCAAGTAGGTTCTAATATAAAACCTTTTATATATTCAGCAGCACTTGAAAAAGGTTACACGCTTGCGTCTATATTAAACGATGCTCCTATAAACCAATGGGATAAAAGCCAAGGCGTAGCATGGCGCCCTAAAAACAGCCCTGCTGTATATAATGGTCCGATAAGAATTCGCCGTGCTTTAGCACAATCTAAAAACGTTATTTCGGTGCGCTTACTACGCGGCGTTGGATTACAACGTACAGCTGATCATTTATTAAAGTTTGGCTTTAAAGATTCAGACATTAATCGCAGTGAATCACTAGCACTGGGTAGTGCTTCCATTACACCACTTGAACTTGCTCGTGGCATGAGTGCATTTGCCAATGGTGGCCACTTAATTGAACCTTACTTTATTTCAGAAGTTCAAGATGCTTACGGTAATGTATTGTTTAAAGCAAACCCTGCCCTAGCCTGTGATGAAGAGCCTTTACCAACACGCAATGAATTCTCACTTCATAATAGTAGTGATGAAGTGGAACCAACAAAAAAATGTGCACCGAGAATTATTTCTAAGCAGAATGCATTTTTAATTGCTGATGCAATGCACAGTGGTATTTGGGGCGGCGGTAGTTGGGCCCATAAAACGGGTTGGAGTGGCACAGGTTGGCGCGCACAAGCTTTAGAACGTCGTGATCTTTCGGGTAAAACAGGCACAACTAACGATTCTGTAGACACCTGGTTTAGTGGTTTTAACAGTAAAGTAATGACTTCTGTGTGGGTGGGCTTTGATAACCCAGGTAACGCTCTTGGCCGTTCTACGTACAATAACAACTTAGATAGCAGCCAAATATCTGGTGCTGAATCGGGGGCTAAAACAGCGCAGCCTGCATGGATTGAATTTATGAAAGCCGCACTTGAGGGAACACCTGAAGCGCCAATTGAGCCACCTGAGGGGCTTGTTTCGATTCGTATTGATTTAGCCACTGGTTTGCTAAGCCACAAAAATGACTACACCAGCCGCTTTGAATACTTCGAAAAAGGCACTGCACCGACAAAGTATGTGCTATCTCAGCCAAACGATATATTTGAAGAAGACACAAAAACCGAAGAAGAGCTATTTTAATAATATCTCTGTAATACAAAAAACGGCAGCTTATTTAAGCTGCCGTTTTAATTTAAATAATCGCTTATTTTAAGTTTTGAACAAGCCAATATAAGTCAGAGTGTACACCCGCAGCGGTTACTTCTTTCCCAGCCCCTGGCCCCTGAATCACAAGCGCGTTATCACTATACCATTTACTATTAATTACAAAAATATTATCGCCAGGTGTAAGGTTTGCTAACGCATCCCCATTGGGGACATACGTAATTCCTACTTTAGCGATAACTTCAGTTTTTGTTATATCTAATAGGCCTGTGTATCTCAGTACTGAGTTATTAGCTTTTGCTGTATCAGCATGCTCTTCAATGAACGCATCTAGCTGGGCTTTATTGTTTAGAAAGTCTTCCCAGCTTCCTAGCGCAAGCTCGCCGGGCATTAATGCCGATAAGCTAATATCACCAAGCTCAAGCTCTATACCTAACTCTCGGGCTAAAATAAGTAACTTACGCTGCATATCTCGTCCAGATAAATCCTCGCGAGGGTCAGGCTCTGTGAACCCCATTTTCTGTGCTTCTAATACCAACTCAGAAAAAGCAGTCGTACCATCATACTTACTACATAACCACGAAAGTGTACCCGAGAACACGCCTTCAATACGCGTAATTTTATCACCACTATTTTGCAAATCAGCCAAAGCAAAATTGATAGGTAAGCCTGCGCCTACACTTGTATTATATCGCCAATGTAAATTACGTTCGCCAAGGTTACTACGAAGTGCTTTATACCATGAAGTAGGTGCTGTACCTGCATATTTGTTAGCACTAATTAAATGACAATCTCTGTCTACAAAATCTGTATATAAAAAGCTAAACTGCTCACTTGCAGTAATATCAATTAACACTTTATGTTCGTAGTCAAGCTCGCTTATCGCATTAAGTAAATCCGCAGCTTCATAGCTATTCGCCTCATGCTGCCATTGAGTTTTCCATTGCGGTATATTTATGCCACTTGCATTAAATAACATATGTTTAGAGCGAACCAGCGCTACCAATTTAATACTAAAGTCGTCTGATAAACGCTCAAATTGTGCCGATAACTGCTCAATAAAAGCATCGCCTACATTGCCAAGGCCCGCAACTATAACGGCTATTTCTTGGCCTTTATTGATTAGCTTATCGTGTAAGGCGCTTTGTATATCGCTATCTATAAATTGGTCTGTTAGTAATAAAACATAACCATTATCTTGATGCACAAAACGCGGATTTATAGTCTGCTCAGCTAATACCTCTAAAGCTTGCAGTTTTAGTACGCTAACGTCTTGCTCAGGGGCAACAATTGCACAGCCATTTAAATTTGACTCACTAATATTAGCTCTACCAGCAAAGTAATTAATAACTTGATATGTTTGTGCAGCCGGTACTACTAAATACACTTCACCATTATGGTTAAAATGATGAAGGCTATGCTGAATAAGCTGACTAACGCTTGCGACCTCACCTTCACTTAATCCTTCAACCATTAACAGATCAACATTTTGCAGCGTGGTTATAAAGCGCTTTTTCTTTGCTGAACCTTCTTTTACTATATCTGTTGGGCTTGCTTGCACATCAAAACTACTACGAACAGCTAGCTTAATATCTGTGTTTTTAAGTGGCGATAATGTTTTTGCATGTAATACAGGGTTACCCAAACGAGCTAATAAATTAGCTTGCCCACGACAAATTTTGCCGTACTTAATCGCCTTTTTTACCTTTCGAGGATCAGTGCTAAACACACCCTGTGTATCGGTCCAAATACATACTTGCTTAGCATTACAGTAATTTGCAAGTAGTGTTGCACTATAATCGCTACCGTTGCGTCCAAGTGTTACGGTCTCACCTTTCGTATCGGCGGCAATAAACCCAGTAACAACATTTATCTTATTAGGTAAAATTGACTGTCGACATTGCTGCGCATTTTGCGCATGCATTAATTCACCATCGTTTAAGGTAAAAAGACTACGGGCATCTTGAGCACACGCCTCAATATTTAACTGCTGTAAATAAGTAGCGAGTAAACGTGCTGACCACAGTTCCCCATGCGCAAGTAACGCAGCCTCTTTTAGCTGCTCAGCTTGAGCAAGTTCTGCAATATTACTAAGCTCGGTATTTAGTGTTTTAAGTGCGCAGCGCTTTAAATCAGCTTGTAATAACTGCTCAATTAAATCGCTTTGATGGTTATTTAACTGCAGTAAAATATCAGCGACAGCTTGCGTGTCTTGCAGCTGATAACTTTGCCACAACGACACAAGTGTATCTGTAGTCTTACCTGCAGCAGATACCACAACACAGTCACCCGGCTGAGTATGCCCAATAATTATTTTAGCTACGCTTTGATAGCGCTCACTAGAGCTTAAGCTTGAACCACCAAATTTATGTACACAATTGACCATATTTATACCAATTCGCTTAATTAAGTTGTCTATTTTGAGGTAAAAAACCGTATCGATAACAAGGCAAAAATTTCGTTATTTAGTTGTTCTATATTAGGAATTTTTAACGATGTTATCGTGCGGTTTAATCCCTCAAATTGATTAGGTATTATTGCGGATTGGTATTACTTACCAAAGCGCTGGACGGGCTGCACTTAATTTAACGTTTCCACCAGAAGTGCCAGCACCTTTGCCTACACGGCCAACATTTTTATTTTTCCCTGGTTTTACAAGTTCAAATACTCGTTCAAAGTCAGCTATTAAATCGTGTATATCTTCAATCCCAACCGAAATACGAATAAGCGTATCGCCCACACCCGCTTCTAAACGTGCCTTTGCCTCCATACCTGCGTGCGTCATAGTTGCAGGGTGACAAATTAAACTCTCTACGCCACCTAGTGACTCAGCTAAACTAAACGTTTTAAGGCTAGTTAAAAATGCTGCGGCGTCGTTTATATCGCCTTTAATATCAAAACTAACCATGCCACCAAAGCCAAGTTGTTGTGCTTTAGCAAGCTCATGTTGAGGATGTGACTCAAGTCCTGGATAGTAAACTTGGCTTACAAAATTGGAGCTTTCAAGGTACTTAGCTATTGCTAGCGCATTTTCTTGGTGCTGCCTTAAGCGCACATTTAAAGTACGTAGACCACGAAGCGTTAAATAACTATCAAAAGGGGCGCCCGTAATACCAATATTATTTGCCCACCAAGCAAGCTCATCACCAAGCTCTTGTGTTGCAGCAATAACAGCGCCGCCCACTACATCTGAGTGCCCGTTAATATATTTAGTAGTTGAATGCACCACAATATCTACACCAAACTTAATAGGGTTTTGTAAGGCAGGAGACAAAAACGTGTTATCTGCGGCAACCAATGCACCGCATTGCTTAGCAACATCGGTAACCGCTTTAATATCGGTTAAACGAAGTACTGGGTTACTTGGAGTCTCTATCCAAATAAGCTTAGGTTTAATTGCTAAAATTTGTTGAAGGCTTTCTTCTTTTGTTAAATCTAATACTTCAAGCTTCAATAGTCCGCGTTTTTGTAACGATGTAAATAAACGATAGCTACCACCATAACAATCATGTGGAATTACTAACGTGTCGTCACTGTTAAGTAGCTGAGTAGCTAAATGCACGGCAGCCATACCAGTGGCCGTAATTATGCCACGAGCGCCACCTTCAAGCTTAGCAAGCGTCTCTGCTAAAATATCACGATTAGGGTTACCACTGCGGCCATAATCATACTCACGCTTAGTATCAAAGTCGGCAAACGAATAAGTCGTTGATAAATAAATTGGCGGCACCACTGCACCATGATGTTTATCAGCATCAACGCCGTTACGTACAGCAATGGTCGCTTTGTTTTTTTCGCTCATATTCGTCACCTGATTAATTTGGATGTTTAGACGTCTAAAAGAGTAAGTTATCCGTTTTAATAAGTCAAAGGATTTTAAAGCTCTAGATGGCTAAATTTAGGGAAGGCGTTTGCTAGTATCATATTTTAGCTCACAAAAGTGAGCTTATTTTTACATCCCAAATAGGCTTATTAAGATAGATCGGTATCTATTATTTGACTATCTTTTTTAAATCGATAGAATTTCACGCATATTTACACGCTTTTTATACCGTGTGAGAAATTAATAATCTGAGGCAACGATACATCTTATGGCTAAATGGAATGGTGAGTATATTCACCCATACGCAGAACACGGGAAAAAATCAGAGCAAGTTAAAAAGATCACCGTTTCGATCCCGCTAAATGTATTAAAAGTTTTAACGGATGAGCGTACGCGTCGTCAAATCAACAACCTCCGCCATGCAACAAATAGTGAATTGCTATGTGAGGCGTTTTTGCATGCCTTTACTGGTCAACCTTTACCAAATGACGATGACCTACGTAAAGACAACGCAGAAAAAGTACCAGAAGAAGTTAAAAAGATAATGCAAGAAATGGGTTTAGAAGTGCCTATTTTAAACGAAGAATAAATCGTTACCTTTTTAATAAAAAAACCTCAGCATTGCTGAGGTTTTTTTGTTTAAGCGTTATATATTACGCCATATAATTTTCCGGCAAGTCAATTTGCGCAACACCCGACTCAACCGCAGCAAGTGCTACAGCTTTAGCTATACGCGGTAGTAAACGCGGATCCATTGGTTTTGGAATAATGTACTGCGCACCAAACTCTAGCTTATCTACGCCTGCGGCTTTTAAAACTTCTGCAGGTACAGGCTCTTTGGCAATACTACGAATAGCCTCAACTGCAGCAATTTTCATTTCATCGTTAATCGCGCTTGCACGTACATCAAGTGCACCACGGAAAATAAACGGAAAACATAAAACATTGTTAACCTGGTTAGGGTAATCAGAGCGCCCTGTTGCCATAATTAAATCGTTGCGTGCGCCGTGAGCAAGTGCAGGATCGATCTCTGGATCTGGGTTTGAACATGCAAACACGATCGGCTTTTCTGCCATTAGTTTTAAATCTTCGGCAGCTAACAAATTAGGACCCGAAACACCAACAAACACATCAGCATCTGCAATTACATCTTGCAATGTGCGTTTATCGGTATTGTTAGCAAAAAGCTGTTTATATTCATTTAAATCATCGCGACGAGTATGAATAACACCTTTACGGTCAAGCATATAAATGTGTTCACGCAGTGCACCACACTTAATTAACAGTTCCATACACGCAACTGCAGCAGCGCCTGCACCTAAACATACAATTATTGCATCTTCAATTGATTTACCTTGTACTTCTAGCGCATTTAACATGCCGGCAGCCGTAACAATGGCGGTGCCGTGTTGGTCGTCATGAAAAACAGGAATGCTACAACGCTCTATTAATGCTTTTTCAATTTCAAAACACTCTGGTGCTTTAATATCTTCAAGGTTAATACCACCGAATGTGTCAGCAATATTGGCAACCGTGTTAATAAAGTCTTCTGTTGTTTTGTGCTTTACTTCAATATCAATAGAATCAAGCCCTGCAAAACGTTTAAACAATAACGCCTTGCCTTCCATTACTGGTTTAGACGCTAAAGGACCTAAATTACCCAAGCCCAAAATTGCAGTACCATTAGTGATAACCGCAACCATGTTACCCTTACCGGTATATTTATATGCATTTGCAGGATCTGCGGCAATTTCACGTACAGGCTCAGCGACACCTGGGCTATAAGCTAGGGCTAAGTCTTGAACTGTTTCAGCTGGTTTTGTTAGCTCAATGCTAATTTTACCAGGTACGGGATGTGAGTGATAATGTAGTGCTTGTTCACGAAAGTCAGACATAACGCGATGGTATCCTGCAATTTAAGTTAAAGTGAGAGGTGGAGTCTTGGGGTACGATACCCTTATTATTTTTAAATTCCAAGCAATATCAGGTCTATCCTGTTATATGCTATATCCTTTAATTTTAAGAGGTTTTTCAGTAACTTTGCAGGATTATATAAACATTTGATAAATAAAAATTCACCAAAAAAGTAAGTTTTGAGGTGCGTTTATGTCTATTAAAATATTAAAAAAATGTATGTTTAACGTATCATCATAAACTTAAAATAACAGCCTACTACACTACTTTAAAAACAGATAAGCCCACGTTAGCTACTTTTATCAACCTAGTTAAAATTTGTACTATTTAAAATATAGAGAATATCTATCAATTTGTCTGCAAAGGTTTATGCATACTCAGAATAAGAATAGGAAATAGTTATGCAAGGTGTGATGTAGCTCGAGCAAGCTAAATAAGATAAGAAGTGGTAAATTTTAGACATAAAAAAAGCACCCTAAGGTGCTTTTTTTAACTAAACAGCAATAATTACTTCTTGCTGCTAAGTGCACCGAAGCGCTTGTTGAAGCGATCAACACGGCCGCCAGTGTCTAAAATCTTTTGCTTACCAGTGTAAAACGGGTGACACGCAGAACATACGTCTAAGTGAATGTCTTTACAAAGAGTTGAGCTAGTTTCGAATTTGTTTCCGCATGAACATGTTGCAGAAATTACTTCGTACTTAGGGTGAATACCTTCTTTCATAGGAACCTCTAGTTAAGGCCGCATCGCTCTCCAAACCCGAAGTCTGGCACCATACGTCGTTAAAACAAATTTGTTGGTGGCGGATTTTATCCAACAACCTTCCCCTGCACAAGTATTTATTTATCTTTTCGCTAAAAAAGTGAACAATCTCTTTCTCAAGTACTATTGCTAGTAGGTTTTTAGCGGTATTTTTAGTACATTACAGCATTAATTTTACGGGTTGAGTTGTTATGAGTTTTGTTGAAGTTGCTATTAAAGTCCCGCTTCCACGCACCTTTGATTATAAAATAGAAGAGCAGCTCAGTGGCTTATCAACACCCATACTACCGGGCATGCGGGTTTTAGTACCTTTTGGTAATCAAAAAAAAGTAGCTGTTGTTCTGGGTATTAAAAACAGTACCGACGTCCCTTTAGATAAAATTAAGAATATTATAGAGGTAATAGACGATACCCCTATTTTAAGCGCCCAACATTTAGAACTCCTTAGCTTTACTGCCCGCTATTATTGCTATCCCTTAGGCGAAACTATTCACATAGCGCTACCGAGTGCACTTCGCCAAGGTGAATCGCCAGATAAAACCAGTATTAACATGGTTGCTCTGACAGAAAAAGGCGCAAAAGTACCGTCATTAAAAGCCAAAACACAACTCAATTTATTAAAGCAGTTGTCGCAATCGGGGAAATCATCGTTAACCGAATTAAAAGCTCTTGGCTTTAGTAAAAAAACAATAGATAGCCTAATAGATAAAGAACTCATTACGCAAACTATTGAACACGATAACCAATGGCAAAGCGTTGCACCAACTGTCGGTAGTAAACCTGTACTTAATAAAGAACAAGCGGTTGCCTGTACAGCAATAAATCAAAGTAATGGATTTAGCAGCTTTTTATTAGAAGGCGTAACTGGCAGTGGTAAAACAGAAGTGTATTTACAGTGCCTAGAAGAAGTACTCAAACGTGGCGAGCAAGCATTAGTATTAGTGCCAGAAATAGGCTTAACGCCACAAACTGTAAACCGTTTTCGTCGCCGCTTTCCTGATACACCCATTATGCTTTGGCATTCAGCCCTTACCGACAACGAGCGATTGCAAACATGGCGTTTTTGCGAAAAAGGCAGTTGTGCAATAGTTATAGGCACACGTTCGAGTATTTTTCTGCCATTTTTAAAACTCGGTATGATAGTTGTCGATGAAGAGCACGATTCATCATTTAAACAACAAGATACCCTTCGTTACCATGCTCGTGATTTAGCTGCATACAGAGCTTTTCAGCATAAAATACCACTTATATTAGGCAGTGCTACACCCGCACTTGAAACACTTCACAAAGCAATTAATAACAAATATCAGCTACTAAGTTTAACCGAGCGCGCGCAAACTGCGACAGATAACCAATTTAAGTTACTCGATATGAAAGGCCAACCCGACCAAGCAGGTATTGCACATGCAAGCCTTGCAACTATGCGCCAACACTTAAATCGCGGTAAACAGGTTATGGTTTTTTTAAATCGTCGAGGTTTCTCACCCACTCTTATTTGCCATGAATGTGGCTGGCTAAGTGAATGTAAACGCTGCAGTACCAGCGCCACATTTCATAAAGCGATTGGGCAAATGATTTGTCATCACTGTGGCGATCAATACCCTGTTCCTCACCAATGTCCTGATTGTGGAAGTACGCAAATATTTCCAAATGGCAAAGGTACAGAGCAAATTGAAGAGTTTTTATCGACCGAGTTTCCAGATACACCCGTTACTCGCATAGACCGCGATTCAACTCGCCGTAAAGGCAGCCTTGAAAAAGCACTAGATGAAATAAACCTAGGCGGTGCACGCATTTTAGTTGGCACACAAATGCTTGCCAAAGGCCATCACTTTGCAGATGTAAGCCTTGTTATAATTTTAGACGTAGATAGCGGTTTATACTCATGCGACTTTAGGGCGACAGAGCATTTAGCACAGTTAGTTACTCAGGTCGCGGGGCGAGCTGGGCGTTCAGGGGAGCCTGGGCAAGTATTATTACAAACACACTTTCCAGAGCACCCGCTTTTACAAGACTTAGTTAATAATGGTTACCAAGACTTTGCTCGCTTTGCACTGAGTGAACGCGATGATGCAGACTTACCACCCATTACAAATATGGCTATTGTCCGTGCACAAGGACACAGCATTAAGCTAGTCGTCGATTTTTTGACAGATTTGGTTCCTGTGAATGGGGTATCTGGTATACAATTGCTCGGTCCGATCCCTGCTCCACTTGAAAAAGTCGCAGGTATGTATCGTTTTCAATTACATATTCAAGCGCAAGATCGCCGCATATTACATCAGTACCTTGCGCAAATGGTTGATTATTTAAGTTCAAGTAAACTTGCACAAAAAGTACGCTGGAGCTTAGACGTAGACCCTATAGACATGATTTAGGTTAAGGCCAAAATAACACCATGGCACAGCACGATTATATTAACAAAAAGCCTGCAGGCAGAAACAGTAAAAAAAACGCACCCGCTAAAAAACCATTTCCTATTCTTTTAGCTGTCATAGCCATCTTACTCGTCGGTGGTTTTGCTTATACATTATGGTTTATTAAAAGTAATGCAGATCCAAAACTTGTCGAAAAACAAGCAAATCCCACTGCGCCCGCAAAAGTAGAAGTGGTTATTCCACGCACACCAGAGTTTATTAAAGAAATTAGAAACCACGAGATTCAAGTTGAAGTGAAAGAACTTGAGCAAAAAGGCCCTTACGTTATGCAGTGTGGTTCGTTTAAAACCCACGCACAAGCGGAATCGCTAAAAGCTAAAATAGCATTTGCAGGCCTCATTTCTGAAATAAAACAGGCTGAAGGCAGCAATGGTACTTGGTATAAAGTGCGCTTAGGCCCTTATAAAACCAAACGCCAAGCCGAAAGTGATAAAAACAAACTTAAACGTGTAAAAATAGTCGGCTGCGGAATTTGGGGCTGGACTTGAAAATAAACCATTCACCCATATAACCTCTTCATAATCGTTTTTTACGAGTTGCCTCTGCAGCTCGATGATGAGGAATAACATGACTACTATCGTAAGTGTACGCCGTGGCGACAAGGTTGTAATTGGCGGCGATGGCCAAGTGTCTCTTGGTAATACCGTAATGAAGGGCAACGCCCGTAAAGTTCGACGTCTTTATAATGGCAAAGTAATCGCTGGTTTTGCCGGCGGTACTGCTGATGCCTTCACTCTTTTCGAACGCTTTGAAAGCAAATTAGAAATGCACCAAGGAAACCTAACTAAAGCCGCAGTAGAAATGGCTAAAGATTGGCGCAGCGACCGTGCACTTCGAAAACTCGAAGCGCTGCTCGCTGTAGCAGACGAAACAGCCTCTTTAATTATTACCGGTAATGGCGATGTGGTTCAACCTGAAAACGACCTAATTGCAATTGGCAGTGGTGGTAACTTTGCACAATCAGCTGCAACCGCCCTTTTAGAAAATACAGATTTAAGCGCTCGTGAAATAGTAGAGAAAAGCTTAACTATTGCAGGCAACATCTGCGTATTTACTAATAACTTCCAAACAATCGAAGAATTATAATAGGAACTATCATGTCTGATATGACCCCAAGAGAAATTGTTCACGAGCTAGATCAGCACATTATAGGTCAGGCTAAAGCAAAAAAAGCAGTGGCTATCGCACTTCGTAACCGCTGGCGCCGCATGCAACTCAAAGAAGATTTACGCAGCGAAGTAACACCAAAAAACATTTTAATGATTGGTCCAACCGGTGTAGGTAAAACAGAAATTGCCCGCCGATTAGCAAAACTTGCTAACGCACCCTTTATTAAAGTAGAAGCGACTAAGTTCACTGAAGTTGGCTATGTTGGTAAAGAAGTTGAGACTATCATCCGCGATTTAGTCGATGTATCAATTAAAATGACTCGCGAACAGCAGACTAAGAAATTTAAACATCGCGCCGAAGAAGCAGCAGAAGAGCGCATTTTAGATGCCCTTTTACCACCAGCGAAAGATCAATACGGCGAAACGCAGCGTGATGATAACTCATCAACTCGCCAAACGTTCCGTAAAAAGCTACGTGAAGGTCAGCTAGATGATAAAGAAATTGAAATCGATTTAGCACAAGCACAACCAAACGTAGAAATTATGGCGCCTCCTGGTATGGAAGATATGACCAACCAGCTACAAAGCATGTTTCAAAACATGGGCGGCGATAAGCGCACTAAGCGTAAACTAAAAATCAAAGAAGCCTTCAAACTATTAACGGAAGAAGAAGCCGCTAAATTAGTAAATCCTGAAGAGCTAAAAGAGCAAGCTATTTTTGCAGTAGAGCAAAACGGTATTGTGTTTATTGATGAAATAGACAAAATTTGTAAGCGCGGCGATTCTTCAGGTCCAGATGTGAGCCGTGAAGGTGTTCAGCGCGACTTACTACCGCTAATTGAAGGTTCAACTGTAAATACTAAGCACGGAATGGTTAAAACTGACCATATGCTGTTTATTGCCTCTGGTGCGTTTCAGATGGCGAAGCCATCAGATATGATCCCAGAGCTACAGGGCCGCTTACCGATTCGAGTAGAACTTGAAGCACTTACTGCAGATGACTTTAAACGCATCCTTACAGAGCCTCATGCATCGCTTACCGAGCAACAACGAGAGCTGCTTAAAACTGAGCAGGTATCGATTGAGTTTAGCGACGATGCAATTGAGCGTATTGCCAAAGCAGCTTGGCAAGTTAACGAGAAAACCGAAAACATCGGTGCTCGTCGTCTACACACTGTAATGGAAAGATTGATGGAAGAAATTTCATACGACGCTTCTGAAAAAGCAGGCTCGTCATTAGTAATCGACGCCGCTTATGTTGAAAAACACTTAGGTGCACTTGTTGAAGATGAAGACTTAAGCCGCTTTATTCTATAAAACGAATATAAACGTTATACTAAAAGCCTCCAGATTGGGGGCTTTTTAATGGGATATATTAAATGAAACACGTAACAAAAGTGCATTACCACAGTGTAAGTAAAAATCTAGATGTTTACTTTGATGATGACAGTAAAGCTGTATTTAGCTGTGAGTTTTTACGTGTACACTCCCCTTCAGCTGAAGTGCAGGGCCATGGCTCTGGCCCAATGAAGCTAGTACTTAATAAGCAAGCTGTAGGAATAAAAAGTATTGTACCTGTTGGGTATTACGCACTTCGTTTAGATTTTGACGATGGCCATAACAGCGGACTATTTAGCTGGCGCTACTTTGAAAAACTACAACAGCAACAAGATACATTGTGGAGTGAATATTTAGCGCGGCTAACTGAACACGAAAAAAGTAAAGATAGCGTGCCTATAAAATTTGTTCCTTAAACTTTATAGGCCCGTTCTATTAAGCGTTATTAAACCTTAAATTTATCAATTGCAGTGAACAGAACGCGAGCCTGCTCAGAGACTTCTTCACTTGTTTGCGCATTGTTAGCAGCATGTTCAGTTGCGTCTTGTGCAATATCGCGAATTCTTACTACATTTTTATTAACCTCTGATGCCACTTGGCTTTGCTCATCAATAGCAACTGCTATTTGAGAGCTCATTTCCATTATTGTTTGTACATCTTCAGTAATTGCGCCTAATAGCTCACCTGCTTTAATTGCTTGTGAGGCACTTTCATCACCTTGAGAGCGACATTTGTGCATAATACTCACCACTTCTTGAGTACGCTGCTGTAAGGTACTTATAATACCTTCAATCTCACTTGTAGACTCTTGAGTACGCTTTGCTAATGAACGAACCTCATCTGCAACAACAGCAAAACCACGACCATACTCACCAGCACGGGCCGCTTCTATTGCCGCATTAAGTGCAAGTAAATTTGTTTGATCTGCAATCCCTCGAATTACATCAAGCACTGAACCAATTGTTTCACCATCTTTTTCAAGTTGCGACACTACATTTGATGCATTCCCCAGCGAATCAGATAGGGCCCTAATGTGCTTAACGGTAGAATCTACTTCACTGCGCCCTTGTTGTGCACTTAAATTTGTTGACTCTGCTTTTTTCGCAGCCGCTTCAGTATTATGTGAAATATCCTGAATCGTCGCCTGCATTTCGGTGGCTGCCGTTGCAACCATGTCGGCTTCATGTAGTTGCTCTTGCATACCAGAGCTTGTTGCTGCGGTACTTTGTGATAAATGCTCTGTTGCTACATTAAGCGTGTTTAGAGCACCATTAACTTCGTTAATTAAGTTCTTAAAATCGCCTATTAAGCTATTAAAGTCGACCGTCATGGTGGTAATTTCGTCTTTACCAGTTTGCTCTATCATCACGCTCAAATCATTATTACGACGAATATCGTTAATGGTGTGATAAACCCGCTCAATAGGTACAATAATGGAGTGGCTTGTAAAATAAACGAGTGCTAATACAATCACACCTGCAATCACAAATACCAAAATAGCTAAAAATTGAGCCTGCTCTACACTTTGCTCTACTTGTAACTTAGTGTCTTTAACGATTTTAGAAACAATGGCGTCGCTTTTATCTACACTGTCACGCATTACTCCAAGTGCGCCTGACTCAAGATCTAGCCCTAGCTTAGTTTGCGCCTGCACAAGTGTTTGAAATTCGCTTTGGTATATATCAATCAAAGGATTAATTTGTGCTTTATAGTCGCTTGGCAGCTGTGCTGCAGCTATCTGCTGCTTAAATGTATTAATTCCCTCATTAAAACGCCCTAGGTACTTAATATCAAATCTCAGCATGAAATCTTTTTCTGAGCGTCTTAGTTGCAGCATTGACGACAGCAGTTGGTAATTTTGCTGCTCTTTTAATAGTTGCTCAACTTCATGAACCGAGCTTCTAAGCTTGCCATATAACCCGTCGGTCGGGGTTAAACCAATCTCTTTTTGAAGCTTAACAACAGTTTCAAAATCATTATTATAGCTATTTATTAGTTGCTCAAAGTGCTGGACCTGCTCCTATGCGATACTTTGGTTAGCCATTAACTGTTGTAACTTTTTTACTTTATCACTTAACTGCTCAAAACCCGTTTCAAATGCAGTTAACGCGTCTTCTTGTTTATAAAACAAAAAGTTTTTTTCATGTTTACGCAATGCTAATGCATGTACGTTGAGCTCTTCTGCTAATTGAATAGTCTTGTTTAAGCTCAAGGTTGTACGTGATTCAAAAATAATCACGCATAAAAGGACCACCATTGCTAAACCAACAACGACTGCGTTTAGTTGTAAACGTCGTTTAATTGTTAAGTTTTGTAAAAAACTCATCGCTAACGCCTTTTTTGAATATGCATTTTTATTATAGCTAATAGATCAAAAGCGACTAATTAATTTAACTTTTTATTATTGGTAATTCTAAACAGTTTAAATGTGATGGCTATAAGGCGACACTATCCCACAAACCTTTATGTAACGATTGTGTGTTATTCCATTGTTGTTTAACCAACCAATCAATTAAAGGCGCGGGATCGCTGGGGTAATTTATCTGCTTGTTTTGCGGCGCGCTATTCCAATCATCAAGGGCTTGTGGGTTTAAATAGTTCATAACATGCGCCATGCCCATGGCAAATAAAGTTTTTGCATTTGCTGCTTGCTCAAACTGACCATCTAAAGGCTTTAATAGTAACTTTTTACCTAACTTAAGCGCTTCACTGGCAAGCTCAAATCCCGCATTACCAATAACGCCACTTGTGTTTGCTAAGTCGTTTAAAAAACCAGAGCGTGAAGGGGCTCGTAAATGTATATGTCCAAAAGATTGATTGGTGGCATTTGGGTGATAGCAATAAAATTCTTTTTCGGGAAAGTCTTTTAAATAATCAACAACGCTATCTAAGTTTTCGAAAGGTAAATATACCAATACCTTGTTCATTACTGCTACAGGGTTGTCGTGATTATGATGAGCAATAAAAGGCGGTATTATATTATTTGCAAATGGTTGCCAGTGCACGCCTAAGTAGGTAGTCGCTGGTGCATAATGCTTGATAAGTGATTTTCTCAGGACGCCACGACCAAACATAGGTACGTTATCTGACAAAAATGCCGCTTGGTGACTAATGCCAATAACGGGTATACCTGCCCGTTTTGCAGCCCATGCTGTCACAGGCTCAAAGTCGTTAAGTACAAAATCGTACTGTTTTATCTCAAGCGATTTTATATCACTCACCAACTTACAAATTCGCATGTTTTTAAGTGTTTTTAAATTTTTAACTTGCCCATTTTCAGTGCTAAACGACAAACCACGATACGCTTTATAATCTGAGAATTCGTGCATATCAAAGTAATCTTTATTTGCGCGCCCTGAAAACACATAATCAACATCAATACCGAGCTTATTAAAGCAGCTTGCCATAACCCGAGCGCGCGTTATATGACCATTACCGGTACCTTGTACTCCATACAATATTTTCATGCAGGCACCACAAGTGCTAACGCAAATAAACCACAAAAACTACCAATCGTTGCGCCTATTATAATATCAGCAGGAAAGTGCACACCCAATACCACACGAGACATAGCAACGCCGGTAGCCCAACTAAATAGTAGTAATGCATATTCTGGAAAAAAATGGCTTAATATAATTGCCACTAAAAAAGCAGCGGCACTGTGACCCGATGGTAAACTAAATTTATCGCTTGGTACTATATAGGCATTTGTTACTAAGCAGTCGCATGGACGGATCCGAGCAAATCTATTTTTAGCTAGTAGGTAAATAGGTCTTTCTATAGCAAAACCAATTAATATAGTGACAGGCAATAATTGGTGCTTTTCATTATTACTAAGCCACCACACTGCTAAGCATATTAATATATAAAGCCCACCATCACCGCTTTTAGACAAACCAAAGGCCATTGTTTTAAACCACCTCGGTGAATTGCAATTAAACAAAGTTAAAAATAATTGCTCATCTATCTGAGTTACCTTTTTAAGCATATTATTATTCATCACCATCCCTCATTGCATAACATATGAACACCGATTTAGCTTATGTGTTGTAAATAACAATTGAGTGACGCTTTTAATACACTATTATTGCGATTAATGATTTAGCGCTTGTTTTGCCTAAATTTACTGCGATTAAGTCGTTGTTATTGCTTATAAGGAGGGTATACTGAGATATAAATTAATGTACCTTTTGAGGATAAAATAATGGATTACAGCACTTCTGATTTATGCGACCACTTTGCTGACGTGGTTGACGTGCTAGAGCCTATGTTCATCAACTTTGGTGGTCGACACAGCTTTGGTGGC
This sequence comes from Pseudoalteromonas sp. Z9A6, assembly GCF_011378805.1. Taxonomy (NCBI): domain Bacteria; kingdom Pseudomonadati; phylum Pseudomonadota; class Gammaproteobacteria; order Alteromonadales; family Pseudoalteromonadaceae; genus Pseudoalteromonas; species Pseudoalteromonas sp. Z9A6. Next base: position 61,692 of record NZ_WTKZ01000005.1, on the reverse strand, counting down.
CGCATTAAAACGGTTAAATGTTTTGAAAATAATGAACTCATCCGCGAATTACTTTCTCAAGATGGTACAGACCTAGTACTTCTTATTGATGGTGGCGGCTCAACTCGTCGCGCACTAATCGACATTGAACTGGCTGAGCTAGCACTTGAAAACAACTGGAATGGTATTGTTGTTTACGGCGCAGTACGCCACGTTGATGAGCTTGAAGAGCTTGATTTAGGCATTCAAGCAATTGCTTCAATCCCTGTTGCAGCCGACAGCGAAGGTGCTGGTGAAGATGCTATAGGCGTTAACTTTGCTGGGGTATCATTTTTTGATGACGACTTTATTTATGCAGATAGCACAGGCATTGTTTTATCTGCAGAAGAATTAGAATTGGAAGTTGTAGAAGTATAACGTGACTTCCCATTTAAAAGTATATGATGAAAGCGCGGTTAGAACACTTTGCTCTAGCCGCGCAAATGAGAAAAAAGCATGGCAATCAATGGCCTTGCTCGACACCCAAGTAAACCTGCAACAAGCACTTGTTGACGCTGCTCAATTTGGTATCCGCTATGTACTTCTGGGTATTTGCGAAGATATCGGCCCAAAAGCAAACTTAGGAAATGGTGGTGCAAACGAAGCATGGCCTGCTTTTTTAAAACGCTTTTTAAACCAACCTCACAATCAATTTATTGCCACTCAAAAAGTGCTTTTATTGGGTGAAGTTAATACTGATGATTTAATGGCGCAAAGCAACCAGCTTAATAATCAGCAAGGCCAGCAATTAACTCAATTACGAGATTTATGCCAACAGCTTGATGAACGCGTAGAGTCGGTATTGAGCCTTATTTTTAAAGCGGGGCTTGAGCCAATCGTTATTGGCGGAGGTCATAACAATTGCTTGGGAATTATCCGTGCCCTGAGTAAGTCAAAAAATACACCTATTAATGCTATCAACTTTGACCCTCATGCCGACTTTAGAGAATGTGAAGGTCGCCATAGCGGCAATGGCTTTCGCTACGCTTATAACGAGCAACATCTAAGTAATTACCACGTTATTGGCTTACATGAGATAAAAAACAATCAAGCAATTATAGATGCAATGAGTGAAGCTAACTTTACGTTTGATAGCTATCAATCAATACAAGTTAAGCGAAAAATTACACTCACTCAGGCAATTGAAAACGCATTAAGTAATTTTAACGATTTACCACTGGGTATTGAAGTTGATTTAGATAGTATTACTTACATGCCGGTTAGTGCGTACACATGTTGCGGATTTAGTGTGAATGACACTGAGCACTTTGTGCACTTAGCAGCAAACCATCGCCACTCTAAGTACTTACATTTATGTGAAGCAGCGCCTAGCCAGCACCCTAGCGGGTTAGATGCCGGTGCTGCCCATGTAGGGCAAGTGATCAGTGCACTTGTGAATAGCTACCTACAAGCCAAAGAAAACACTTAGCGCTGTTGAACTAATCGCCACTCTTTTAGCCAGCTCATTAAACCGATACTACTTAGCGGGTGACCAAAGTAATAACCTTGGGCAGCATAACCTTTTAAGCTTTTTACAAACTTAAGTTGCTCAAGTGTTTCTACCCCTTCAAAAATCACTTTTGTTTTTTGTTGGTTATGCATTTCAACCATTCCGCTAACTAAACTGCGTATATTGTTTTGATTACTAAAGTCAGCAGTAAGTGAAGGTGAAACCTTAATATACTCTACCGCTAGACTTGGTAACTTAGAAAGCAGTACCGGGTTATCACCAAGTCCATCAACACATACTTTTAAGCCTATGTTATTAAGCCTTGCGATCATGCCTCTGCCTTTATCATCTAGTCCCGCAAAAATATGCAAAGGGCATTCAACAATTAAATCGCCAGCTTCCAAGTGATGCTCACTTAAAACAACATCAACAAATTCAATAAACTCTTCGTTAAGCATTTCAGGACCAAATACGTTAATGCTAAGCGGTATAGAAATACCTTCTATTCTAAGCGCCATTGCAAGCTCAGCAGCTCTCTCTATTACAAATTTAGCGAGTGGATAACCAAGCCCTGCAATTCTAATGTCGTCGATAAACCTGTTAGCGGATAAAATCCCTTGCTTAGGATGCTGCCAACGCAGTAGTAATTCTAAAAACTCAATTTGACCGTTTTCGTTACAAATAATAGGCTGAAAATAAAGCTCTAACTCGCTCGAAAAATCAATATTTGCTAATTCCTTTAGTCGCGCTTGTTGCTCTCGCAATTCAATCATCATTTGTTGATGATAAGGCACAACCTTGCGATCTGGGTGGCTATCGAGTGCTAGGTATGCGTACGATATTAAATTATCAAAGTTGTTATCTTGCTCATTACAATCAACATAACTCGCTCTAGCTTTTACTTCTACAGTGCAGTTAGCAACATTAAATGGCTTAAGCGTTGCACCCAGTATTTGGTCAATAACTAATTCATGTAAGTGTTTTTGATTCGCGAAACTACAAATAAATGCAAAGTTAAGACCCCCTAAGTGGGCTAGCTTTTCTTGCCCAGTTAAAGTCACTATTTCGTCACTTGAAAGTAGCTCTTTTATTCGATTAGCCGATTGCGCTAAAAGTATATCGCCAAAGTCGCGTCCAATATGCTGGTTAACTTGCTCAAAGCCTTCAAGGCGAATAACGATTAACGCTGCGCTTATTTGTTTGTTGTCGCACCATGCATAGTAACCTTGGCGTAACTGTTTTCTATCTGCAAAAACTGAAAGCGGAGACTCTTCAATAAATGCATCACCTTCAGGTTCTGGCTCTATAACGACTTCTATTTCAGCACTTTCATCATTTAAAAAGCCAACAATAGCTAATAATAATATTGCTAACACAACCCAAAATAGCGGAACTTCCAATAATAAATGAGCTGAAAATAGAACAACAAATAAAAGACCAGCCATTGAGCTGGTAATTATCATGCTCCAATTATTTCGCTCAAATGCTTGCCATAAGTGAAAACAAAACCCAAAGGCTAGTAAAATAGCAAGCCAAGCCGCACCGCTGCTTAAGATAGCTAAACCAACAGCAGCTGTGCATAAATAGCTGAATTTAATACTGGCATTTTTAACAGCAAATAAAGTGGCGATCATCGCCATTAATAGTGCACCACTAAAAAATATTGGGAAATTACTGTCGGTTAGTATGTTCAAATTAACGGCATCCGTATTCGCTAAAAAAGTTTAAACCAAGTTATATGTGGGTAAAAATAATACAAACTAATTAATTCTACCCAAAATCCATAAATTTAACAGTTTATTTACGCCAAATTGGTAACTTAATTGTGATGGATGACTTATTTGCCAATGCGCAATATCAGCTCTTGCGCCAACCTTTAAAATACCACGGTCGTCTAAACCTAGTGCTTTAGCTGCATTTCGAGTAACACCAGCTAATGCTTGCTCGGGTGTTAATCTAAACAATGTGCATGCCATGTTCATCATCAAGTGCACTGAGCACAGCGGTGAAGTACCTGGGTTAAAATCACTCGCAATAGCTATAGGTACTTTATATTGATTAAGTAATTCAATAGGTGGGAATTTAGTTTCTCTTAAAAAATAAAATGCACCTGGCAATAACACCGCTACCGTCCCAGCGTCTGCCATGGCTTTTACACCCTCTTCATCTAGATGCTCAATATGATCCGCCGAAAGGCCATTAAACTGCGCCACCAGCTTAGCACCCTGTTGATTAGATAACTGCTCAGCATGGCATTTTACTGGGAGGTTATGCTTTTTAGCCGCCTGGAAAACACGTTTGGTTTGCGAATAACTAAACCCAACATTTTCACAAAATACATCGACTGCATCAGCAAGATTATTAGCCACTACCTGATCTAGCATGTCAGTACACACTAAATCAATATATTCATCAGCACGGCCTTTGTATTCAGGCGGTAGAGCATGCGCCCCTAAAAAAGTAGTTTTAATATCAATAGGGTGATGTTCACCTAATAAACGAGCGACTTCTAATATTTTTATCTCGTTTTCTGTATCTAGCCCATAACCAGACTTTATTTCAACGGTGGTTACACCTTCTTTTAACAACGTATTTAAGCGATCTTTTGCATCAACAAACAATTGTTCACGGTCGGCTGCTCTTGTGGCTTTAACCGTACTTGCTATGCCACCGCCTTGTGCCGCAATTTGCTCATAGCTTACGCCTTGCAAACGCTGTTCAAACTCTTGCGATCTTGAACCTGCAAATACTAAGTGAGTATGGCAATCTACTAAGCCCGGCGTTAACCACTGTCCTTTTACACTCAATGTCGGCGTTGCAAACACATCAAAACTAGGCAATGTCGATTGCTCTCCAATCCACGCAATTTTACCATTTTTAATGGCTATAGCAGCATTTTCAATTGCGCCATAAGGGGCATTTATATTGCTATCCATAGTGGCAATATTGGCATCAGTTAAAAGTAAGTCGATTTCTTCTAACTCATAATTTTGTGTTGTGCTTTGCATATCGCAGCCCTTTTTACACCGTGAATAATGAAAATATAGTCTAACAACCCATCTTGTATATACAAGGTAATTGTGTCATCTTATTTATATAGTTTATTTTTAATGTAACCATAAATTTAATGACGACACCTAAATTTGCGCAAATAAAACAATTCATTGTTGATAAAATTCGCAGCGGTACGTGGCAAGAAAACCAACGTGTTCCCTCTGAAAACGAACTAAGTAGTCAATTTAGTGTAAGCAGGATGACAGCCCGCAGAGCACTAAGCGAATTAACCGAGGCAGGTATTTTAACCCGCAGCCAAGGGTTAGGTACATTTGTAGCTACATTTAAATCGCAGTCATCGTTACTTGAAATAAAAAATATTGCTGATGAAGTAAAAGAGCGTAACGGCAACTACACCTGTAGTGTACTCATACTCGAATCAATAAATGCAGTCGCACCTATTGCCATTGCACTTGGTGTTGAGGTTGACAGTGTTGTATATCGAAGTGTACTTGTGCATAACGAAAACGACAGCCCTTTGCAGCTAGAAGAGCGTTTTGTAAACCCTGCCCTTGCGACTGGCTACTTACAACAAGACTTTAGCATGCTTACACCTCATGAATATCTATCTAGTGTTGCCCCACTTACCCAAGCAAGGCATACAGTAGAGGCCATTATGCCAAACAGCGAAATGTGCCAATGGTTAAACTTATATAATGAAGAGCCATGCTTACAAGTGATCCGACGCACCTGGTCTGTTAAAGGCATTGTAAGCTTTGCGCGCCTTGTATCACCTGGCAGTAAATATCGCTTAGGTGGCCACTTAACATTTAAAAAATAACAAACAATAGCGCTTACTGCGCTTTTTTTATAACAAATCACCTTGTATATACAACAGGAGCAAAACATGAACAACCGACTCGACACAAGTCGCGTAATACGTGCACCTCATGGAGATAAAATAAGTGCTAAAAGCTGGCAAACAGAAGCTGCTAAGCGCATGCTAATGAATAACTTAGACCCTGAAGTTGCAGAGCATCCTCATGCACTTGTTGTATATGGTGGTATTGGCCGAGCAGCTCGTGATTGGCCAAGTTATGACAAAATAATTGAGACGCTTGAGCGCCTTGAAGATGACGAAACCTTATTGGTGCAATCAGGTAAACCAGTGGGGGTATTTAAAACTCATAGCAATGCACCGCGGGTATTAATTGCAAATTCTAACCTTGTTCCGCACTGGGCTAACTGGGAACACTTTAATGAGTTAGATAAGAAAGGCTTGATGATGTACGGCCAAATGACCGCTGGCTCTTGGATTTATATTGGCTCTCAAGGAATTGTTCAAGGCACTTACGAAACCTTTGTAGCTATGGCAAAACAACATTTCTCAGGCGATGCCAAAGGTAAGTGGGTGTTAACAGGTGGCTTGGGAGGAATGGGCGGTGCACAACCATTAGCTGCAACCATGGCTGGCTTTAGTGCCTTAGTGGTGGAATGTGATGAAAGCCGTATCGATTTTCGGATAAAAACAGGGTACGTCGATGTAAAAGCCACAGATCTTGAGCATGCACTAAAATTAATAACAGATGCTTGCATAAAAGGTGAAGCGCTTTCTGTGGGTTTACTCGGTAACGCGGCTGATGTTTTTAGTACCTTAGTAAAAAGTGGTATTACTCCCGATATAGTCACCGATCAAACCTCAGCTCATGATCCACTTAACGGTTACCTGCCACAAGATTGGAGTATGGAATACGCAGCTAAAATGCGAATCGATAACCCACAAGCAGTTATAAAAGCGGCTAAACAGTCAATGGCAGTCCAAGTAAAGGCGATGTTGGCACTGCAAGATGCGGGCGCAGCAACAACCGACTATGGCAATAATATTCGTCAAATGGCCCTAGAAGAAGGCGTGAGTAATGCATTTGATTTCCCTGGATTTGTGCCTGCGTATATTCGTCCATTATTTTGTGAAGGGATTGGTCCGTTTAGGTGGGTAGCACTATCTGGCGATCCTGAAGATATTTACAAAACAGACGCAAAAGTAAAAGAGCTAATTCCTGATGATAAGCATTTGCATAATTGGCTTGATATGGCGCGTGAGCGAATTCAATTTCAAGGCTTGCCTGCACGTATTTGTTGGGTCGGTTTAAAAGATAGAGCGCGCCTTGCTGTTGCCTTTAACGATATGGTTAAAAGCGGTGAGCTTAAAGCGCCGGTAGTTATTGGACGAGATCATCTCGACTCAGGCTCAGTTGCCAGTCCTAACCGTGAAACTGAAAGTATGAAAGATGGCTCCGACGCGGTCTCCGATTGGCCACTATTAAATGCTCTGCTTAATACCGCAGGCGGTGCTACTTGGGTATCGCTTCATCATGGCGGTGGTGTAGGCATGGGGTTTAGTCAGCACTCTGGTGTAGTTATTGTTGCCGATGGTACTGATGAAGCTAAAGAGCGTATTGCTCGTGTACTGTGGAACGACCCTGCAACAGGTGTAATGCGCCATGCTGATGCCGGATACGACATAGCAAAAAACTGCGCTAAAGAACAAAATTTAGACCTACCTATGTTAAACGAGGAATGATCATGTTTGAACTTACTCTCACACCCGGATCACTTGATTTAAACACACTAAGAAAAATTAATAATTCACCGGTAAAATTGAGCCTTGCAAAGCATGCCGAGTCGCAAATAGCAGCCAGCGCGCAAACCGTTCAAAACGTTATCAATGAACACCGCACTGTATATGGAATTAACACCGGCTTTGGATTATTAGCCAATACTAAAATTGCCGACGACCAACTTGAATTATTACAGCGCTCCATTGTACTTTCACACGCTGCGGGTATTGGTGAATACATGGATGACAGCACAGTAAGGTTAATGATCACCTTAAAAGTAAACTCGCTTTCACGTGGCTATTCGGGCATTCGCCTGCAAGTAATCCAATTTTTTATGCAGCTGCTTAGTAGCGAAGTATATCCATGCGTGCCTAAAAAAGGCTCCGTGGGGGCATCGGGAGATTTAGCTCCTCTTGCGCATATGTGTCTACCTTTATTAGCTGAAGGTCAAATGCGACATAAAGGAGAAATAATTAGCGCAGCACAAGGGTTAAAAATAGCGGGACTTGAACCCCTAACACTTGCAGCCAAAGAAGGCTTAGCATTATTAAATGGCACGCAAGCCTCTACTGCATTTGCACTTCAGGGATTATTTAGAGCCGAAGACTTGTACGCACAAAGCTGTGTTATTGGCTCTATCAGTATAGAAGCTGCCATGGGCAGTCGCGCGCCATTTGATGCACGTATTCATGACATTCGTGGTCAGCGCGGACAAATAGACACCGCGCACGTATTTAGAGAATTACTCGATACGCACTCACAAATTAGTGACTCACATATTAATTGTGAAAAAGTACAAGACCCATATTGCCTGCGCTGCCAGCCGCAAGTTCTTGGTGCATGTTTAACCCAAATACGTCAAGCCGCCGAAGTACTACTGTGTGAATCAAACGGTGTAACCGATAATCCGCTAGTTTTTGCCGATGTAGGCGACATAATATCGGGTGGAAACTTTCATGCTGAGCCCGTTGCTATGGCCGCCGATAACTTAGCTATCGCAATTGCCGAAATTGGCGCATTAGCAGAAAGGCGAATTGCATTACTTATCGATTCAAACCTATCCAAATTACCGCCATTTTTAGTTGAAAACGGCGGGGTAAATTCAGGATTTATGATTGCCCAAGTTACCGCAGCAGCGCTTGCGTCAGAAAACAAATCATTAGCGCATCCGGCTTCGGTCGATAGCTTGCCTACATCTGCAAATCAAGAAGATCATGTTTCTATGGCAACCTTTGCAGCAAGGCGCTTAGATGAAATGGCCAATAATACCCAAGGTGTTTTGGCAATAGAATGGTTAGCATCGATTCAAGGGCTAGAATTTAGAAAGCCGCTTGAACCATCAAATAAAGTGCAAAGCGCTAAAGCGTTGTTACGCGAGCATGTGAGTTATTATGATAAAGACCGCTACTTTGCTCCCGATATCGAAGCTGCTAACACATTACTAAGTGAAGGTAAGCTATGCGACTTTATAGAGAGCAGTCCCCTGCCTTCAGCATATTAAATACCGTGCTGATAGCTAAACCCTAAGGCTTCAATGGCTGAGCCTAATATTTTTCGCTCAGCCGGTTCAGTTCCTGTAAACGTTGGCATTTCACCACCATGTTGCTGACACTTCATCGCGTAGTATTCAGCTTTTGTGGGGTGCGCGGGATTAACCACATTATAAATATTTTGCCCTACTTGCCAGTGCTCTATCACCGCATAAATAGCATTGATCACATCTTGTTGATGCACCATATTCACCACTTGCTCACTTGATGTGTTGAGTTCTTTACCCGCCACAAAACGCCCCGGTTCTCTATTAGGCCCTAGTAAGCCAGCTAAACGAAGTATTTTGCCATCTTGTTCAAGCACTTGCTCTTCAGCTTCGTAAAGCTTTATTTGGCGCTCGTTTGTGCATGAAATATCGCTACTTTCACTATATACACCAGGCTCTTGATCGTACACCCCGGTTGATGAGCACAATAAAAAGCCCTTTGCGTTTAGCTCCTTTGAAAGCTTAAGCGCTGCGGTGAGTGTTTCAGGATAATTACTTTCACTGTGCCTGCTACGTGGTGGAATAGCACATACCCAATAAGCACCTTGTAAATCAACTTGATGCCTTAATTGTCCATCTTCAAGTGTAAACTGACGCTCAAAGTCAAACTCGTGTATATCTGTTCTATGCGTTCCTTGTACTTGCCAGTCAGCTTTTTGTGCACTTACGCACAAAGCATGTCCTAACCAGCCTGCACCTAATACTACTAATTTATTACTTTTATTTGTCATTTTTGTATAAGCCTTTATTTTAAACGCATAATTAGTTCTTTCTATCTAACTTTATAGAGATTTTAAGTAAGATATGATTAGATATAATTTCATAAATAATAAAAATATGTGTACTCATGCTAAATAATTTATCATTACGGAAGAAAATATTATTATTGATTGGTGGAACAATTACCGTTTTACTAATTATCGCCTCAACATTTTTTGTTAAACACATTGCCAATCTCTCTAGAGAAAACATAGAAAACGAAGCACAAAGTTATCTACAGGCCGAGCAACTTTCAATGCAAAGTTACTTCGCGATGTACGGTAAAATGGTATCAACCTTTGTTAATAACCCACATTTAATCAACTTTTTTGAAAATTGGGATACACGCGATCAAGCACTCGAAAGCGCGCCAGGTTACAACGAAGTAAACCAAGACTTTGTGCGTTTAAGCTCAAATGACGAAAACATTTTATCGGCCTTTTTTGCCTCAGCAACCACCGGTGAATACTTTAAAGAAAACGAGCGTACAAGTCACTACAACGGCCAGCCTTATTACGCCTACAAGCGTGGGTGGTGGCAAGAAGCCATGCAAGTTAACAAGCTTTATGTAGGTCCAATCTCTGTTGATTTAACCACAGGCGTAGCATCCGCAGTAGTACAACAACCTGTTTATAACGCTCAGCGAAAACTCATCGGTATGGGCGGTGTTGATTTACAATTAAACAAAATTAACGACATGGTCGAAAATATTCGCTTTAACGGCCAAGGTTATGGATTTTTACTCGATGGCAATCAAAAAGTAGTACATTTTTCAAAGGCCACTGGGCATAAACTTTCAATTACAGATGAAGGTGCAAATGGTAAAGAAGGGCTCGATGCGCTTGAGCAACAATTTACAAATACAGCAGGCTTTAAAGAGTTAAATACACAAATGCGAAATAACCTTGAAGGCAGCCAAATGGTTACTTTTAAAGGTGAGCAGTTTTATGTGGTTTACCATCGTTTGCAGCTAGAGCAGCCTTATATAGATTGGTATGTAGGTCTACTTATCCCAACTACTATGATTGATGAGCCCGTAAATGCTGCTGTAACCGCTACAACAACGGCGGTAATTATTATCTTAATCATTATATTAGCCATGATTTTATGGGCTACCCACATGATTTCAAAACCCATTACAACGCTTACGCACATTATGCGTGATATAGCATCGGGCGAAGGCGATCTTACTCAAAAAATTGATATTAATAGTCAAGATGAAGTGGGACAGCTGGCCAATCATATGAACACTTTTATTGATAAGTTGCACGCCATGATGCTTGATACCGCAGCGCAAGCAGAACAACTAAGTAATGCAGCGGCCCAGTTAAGAAGTGTTTCTGACAAAACAAATTCTGAAATTCAGCAAGAGAAGCAGCAAGTTGATAGCGTGAGCGCAGCGGTAACTGAAATGGCGACTACTGTGCTTGAAATATCACGTAACGCACAACACACAAATAACGCAGCTGAAGAAGTACAAGCAATTACAGCTGAAGGAGCTAGCCGTTCTACACAGGCGCAAACAGTAATGACTGAACTGGCATTACATATTGGCGAAGCATCTAAAGTGGTTGCAGGTCTTGAGCAAGAAAGTAATAACATTGGTGCATTAGTCGATGTAATTAATTCCATTGCTGATCAAACCAACTTACTTGCACTTAATGCGGCTATAGAGGCTGCTCGTGCCGGTGAACACGGTAGAGGCTTTGCCGTTGTTGCTGATGAAGTTCGTTCACTTGCAAGTCGCACACAAGAATCAACAGACGATATTCGAAATATGATTTCGCGCTTGCAGCAAATAGCTCAACAAGCCTCAGTAATGATGCAACAAGGACAAGATCAAACCGAGGGCTCAGTGCTTCAAACTAAAGAAGTGCTTAGCTCACTTCACAATATTGCGCAGTCGGTTACTAAAGTACAAGACCAAAGTCATCAAATAGCCACATCTACCGAGGAGCAAACTGTTGTTGCTGAGGATATTAATACGAGCCTTTCGGCAATTAATAACTTAGTGAACAGTACCGCTGACCATGCGCACACCCTCGCTGACGAAGCTCGTGACTTAAGTGATTTAGCTGCGGCGCTTAACAAAACGGTTAATCAATTTAAATTATAAAACATGTATTTAATAGTTGTGTTTAAGCGTAAAACTTAAGCGCAACTATAACCCTTGTTTTTAATTTATTTAGCACCATATCTTTACAGTTCGCTGCTATTTTTACTGTAATTGAGTAATACAAAGTGATTTTTACGAACCAGATCAAATTTTTCGATTTTATACACCGATCTTTTTATTGAGATAGTTTGTTGTTTGGCAGAGTCTGGTATAGTAGCGCACGTAATAAACAGTGCTTTTTGAACAGTTTATTACAAAATTGCTAATTAATATGTTCTAAGTGTTACTTAAAAGCACATATTAATTACCAATTATTAAAAATGGGTTAGCCGATACTCGGCTGACAAAGAATACATTGTAACGGTTTTATCATGATATCTAATTTATTTACCAAGCTTTTTGGTAGTCGCAATGACCGCACTATTAAAAACTTAAGAAAGACGGTCGCGCTAATCAATGCGCTAGAAACGAAACTTGAAGCGCTTTCTGATGAAGATTTAAGAGCTAAAACAGCTGAGTTTAGAGAACGTTACGATAACGGACAAAGCCTTGACGACATTCTACCAGAGGCTTTTGCTGTGGTACGTGAAGCGTCAAAGCGTGTAAATGGCATGCGTCATTTCGACGTGCAGTTATTAGGTGGTATGGTTTTACATCAAGGTCGCATTGCAGAAATGCGTACCGGTGAAGGTAAAACACTTACAGCTACTCTACCAGCTTATCTAAACGGCTTAACAGGCAAAGGTGTTCACGTAATTACCGTGAATGACTACCTTGCTAAACGTGATGCTGAAACCAACCGTGCGTTATTTGAATTTTTAGGCCTTACAGTAGGCTGTAACGTACCAGGTATGATGCCGCAGCAAAAGAAGCTAGCTTATACTGCTGACATTACATACGGTACTAATAACGAATTTGGTTTTGACTACCTTCGTGACAACATGGCTTTTAGCATTGATGAACGAGTTCAACGTCCATTATTTTATGCTGTAGTCGATGAAGTGGATTCAATCTTAATTGATGAAGCACGTACCCCGCTTATTATTTCAGGCCCAGCTGAGGATAGCTCTGAGCTATACACTGAAATAAACACCATCGTTCCTTTACTTGAGCTTCAAGAAAAAGAAGACGAAGAAGGCATTGAAGGTGACGGCGATTACACTATCGATGAAAAATCTAAGCAAGTTCATTTAACAGAACGTGGTCAAATTAAAGTAGAAGAGCTACTTACTGAGCGCGGCTTAATTGAAGAAGGCGATTCGCTTTATTCAGCAGCAAGCATTACGCTACTAAGCCATGTTTATGCCGCTCTTCGTGCTCATAAGCTATACCAAAAAGATGTTGATTACGTTGTAAAAGAAAACGAAGTAATTATTATCGATGAGCATACTGGTCGTTCAATGGAAGGTCGTCGTTGGTCAGAAGGTTTACACCAAGCTGTTGAAGCAAAAGAAGGTGTAAAAATTCAAAACGAGAACCAAACACTTGCCTCTATTACGTTCCAAAACTACTTCCGTTTATACGAAACGTTAGCAGGTATGACAGGTACAGCCGATACTGAAGCATTTGAATTTCAGTCAATCTACGGCCTTGATACCGTTGTTATGCCAACTAATAAACCGATGATTCGTGATGATCGCGCCGATTTAGTTTACCTAACGCAAGAAGAAAAATACGAAGCTATTTTAATTGATATTAAAGACTGCCAAGACCGTGGACAACCGGTGCTTGTTGGTACTATTTCAATTGAAAGCTCTGAGTATTTATCGCAGTTTTTACGCAAAGAAAAAATTAAGCACAATGTACTTAATGCTAAATTTCATGCGCAAGAAGCTGACATCGTTTCAGATGCTGGCCTACCAGGAACAGTAACAATTGCAACAAACATGGCCGGTCGTGGTACCGATATCGTGTTAGGTGGTAACTGGAACAGTGAAGTTGAAAAACTTGAAAACCCAACTGATGAGCAAATTGCTGAAATTAAAGCAGCTTGGAAAATTCGCCATGATGCAGTAATTGATGCCGGCGGTTTACATATCATTGGTACTGAACGTCACGAATCTCGTCGTATAGACAACCAATTACGTGGTCGCTCTGGTCGTCAAGGTGATGCTGGTTCAAGCCGTTTTTACTTATCGATGGACGATGCGCTAATGCGTATATTTGCCGGTGAGCGCATGACGAACATGATGCGTAAACTCGGTATGCAACGCGGTGAAGCAATTGAACATCCATGGGTTAACCGTGCGATTGAAAATGCACAGCGTAAAGTAGAAGCACGTAACTTTGATGTACGTAAGCAACTACTTGAGTACGATGATGTAGCAAACGATCAACGTCGTGTTGTTTACTCTCAGCGTAACGAACTACTTGAAGAAGGCGATATTTCAGAAACTATTACTGCAATTCGTGGTGACGTACTTAGCAATACAATTGATCAATATATTGCACCGCAAAGCCTTGCTGAAATGTGGGATATTCCTGGCCTTGAAGAGCGTTTAAAACAAGACTTCTTAATTGAGTTACCTATTACTCAGTGGTTAGCAGATGACAATAAACTATACGAAGAAAAGCTTCGTGAGCGTATTGAGCAGGCGGTTGAGCAGTCATACAAGCAAAAAGAAGAGCAAGTTGGCGATTCTGTATTACGTCAATTCGAAAAAGCGATTATGCTTCAGAGCCTTGATCAGCATTGGAAAGATCACCTTGCTGCAATGGATCATTTACGCCAAGGTATTCATTTACGTGGTTACGCGCAAAAGAATCCTAAGCAAGAGTACAAGCGTGAATCGTTTGAGCTGTTCTCTGAAATGCTTGAAAACTTGAAAGTAGATGTTGTAAGCATTCTAAGTAAAGTACAAGTACGCGCAGAAGAAGATGTTGAAAAAGTAGAAGAGCAACACCGTAAAAGTGAAAATGCTCCTCGCGAATACCAACATGAAGAAGCTGAGCACGTAGGTGGCGAAGCGCCAGAAACAGCGACAGTAATGGCTCGTACAGAACCAAAAGTAGGTCGTAATGACCCTTGTCCTTGTAAATCAGGTCAAAAATTCAAACAGTGTTGCGGTAAATTAAAATAACCCAATATTGTCAGTAGCTTATTAAAAAGCGGCGCTAGCGTCGCTTTTTTTTATGGAGTTTTAAAGTAATGACTATAGAAATTGTACATGTAGCTGTTGGTGTTATTAAGAAAAATAACGCTATATTCATTTGTAAACGTGCAGATGAACAACATCAAGGCGGTTTATGGGAATTTCCTGGTGGTAAAGTTGAAGCTGGAGAAAGTGTGTTTGTTGCACTTAAACGCGAGCTTATTGAAGAAGTTGGACTAACCATTCACAGCTCTAGCCAATTGATGGTGATTGAACATGACTACGGCGATAAATGCGTTAAATTAGATGTACACGTAGTAAGTAACTTTAGCGGTGAGGCATATGGCGCTGAAGGGCAACCTAGCGAATGGGTAGCAATTACTGAATTAGAAAATTATGACTTTCCTGAAGCGAATGCTGAAATTATCGAAAAAATAGTTGCCCGATACGCATAAAAAAAGAGCATAAGTGAGCACAATGAATATCTCAATACAAAATAAGCTAAGCGAACTGTTAGCACTGCCCCCTGAGCTAACTCAAGTTAGTGCGATTGGTAGCGGCCATATAAATAGTACATGGCTACTTACAAGTATTGATAAACAGTTTATTGTGCAAAAACTAAATACTGAGGTATTTAAATACCCTGCTCAGTTAGTGAGTAATGCAAAACTAATTGAGCAGCATTTAAATGCTAAACAACTGCAAAATAATTACCCGCTTGAAATAATCAAACATATAGCGACACAAAGCGACGAACACTTAATAAAAATTGATAATGCGTATTATCGCGTCCTTAACTATATTAGCGATAGCTACAGCGAAGACGTTGTTAAAAATACCCAGCAGTGCGAGCAAGCGGCTTACGCCTTTGGCGTATTTGCTCATGCATTACAAGATTTTGATGCGCAACAGCTACACACTGTAATTCCTGGTTTTCATAACTTAGCGATGCGCTTTGAGCAATTAAATACCGCAATCACTAACAACGTAGTTAATAGAGTAAAGCACTGCAATGGTGAAATAGAGTATTGCTTAACGCAGCAGCATTTAATTACTGAGCTTAGTCAGGTAGCTAAACATATACCCCTTAGAGTGTGTCATAACGATACAAAAATAAATAATATGCTATTTTGTAATACAACTCACAAAGCAAAAGCAGTTATTGATTTAGACACCTGCATGGCAGGATTTTGGCTTTATGACTTTGGCGACATGGTACGTACATTTTGCTCCCCCGAAGCCGAGGATTCAACTAACTTACACAACGTTGTTATTCGAAAAGATATATTTTCAGCCATTGTTAAAGGCTATGTAACGCCATTAAAAAGTAGCATGAGTATACTAGAGCAAGAAAGCTTATTATTAGGCGCTAAAATAATGCCGCTCATGTTAAGTGTGCGCTTTTTAACTGATTACTTAAATAACGATGTGTACTTTAAAGTATCTCATGCAGAGCATAATTTAGAGCGAGCACAAAACCAACTCGCGCTTTATAAAAACATACTGAGTAACGAAGAATGGATGCACGCGTGCTTAGTCGATGAACAAATTCTAGATACAAAAAAACCAGTAAGCTAAAAACTTACTGGTTTTTTGTTATTTATAGTAATGCAATTACCAGATTTTTACGCGATCTTCTGGTTTGATATACATTTTATCACCTTCTTTTACGTCAAACGCTTCGTAAAACTCAGGCATGTTCGACAAGATACCGATTACACGGTAGTGGCTTGGTGAATGAGGGTCTGTTAATAAACGATTACGTAGCTCTTCATCGCGGTAGTTACGACGCCAGATTTGTGACCAACCCATAAAGAAACGTTGATCGCCTGTGTAACCATCTATCACGGGTGCTTTTTTATCACCTAAAGATAGCATATACGCTTTATGCGCAACTGTTAACCCACCTAAGTCACCAATGTTTTCGCCAAGCGTTAGCTCACCATTAACACTTGCATCTTCAAATGGTTTATATTCGTTATACTGTGCAACTAAAGCCGCTGTACGCTCTTCAAATTGCTTAAGATCAGTCTCACTCCACCAGTTACGTAAGTTACCGTCACCGTCGTATTTAGCACCTTGGTCGTCAAAACCGTGGCCAAGCTCATGCCCAATTACCGCGCCGATTGCACCGTAGTTTACAGCATCATCTGCTTCTAAATTAAAGAATGGTGGTTGTAAAATAGCGGCTGGAAATACAATTTCATTATTTACTGGATTGTAATACGCATTTACTGTTTGCGGAGTCATGTGCCACTCAGAGCGATCAACTGGTTTACCCAATTTAGCAATCATGTCTGCGTATGCCCATTCGCTATAACGGATGTAATTACCTACTAGTTCATCTGAGTTAATCTCTAGCTCTGAGTAATCTTTCCATGTATCTGGATAACCAATCTTAGGCGTAAATTTGTCTAATTTTTCTTTCGCTGCAAGCTTTGTTTCAGGGCTCATCCACTCAAGATTTTCAATAGCAACGCCATAACCTTTAATTACGTTATCAACTAACTCTTCCATGCGCGCTTTAGCTTCTGGCGGGAAGTTATCTTTAACGTATACCTTACCTAAAATTTCACCAAGTACACTGTTAGATGCGTCAACCGCTTGCTTCCAAAGTGGTGCTTGTTCTTCTACGCCACGAAGTGTTGTGCTGTAAAAGTCAAAGTTAAGGTTAACTAAGTCTTCACTAAGTAGCTCTGCATAACCGCTTACAAAATGAAATTTTAAGTAGTTTTTCCACGTTGCTAAATCAGTATCTTTATAAATAGTAGCAAGCGCTTCTAAGTAGCTTGGTTGACGTACAATAATATCACTTACACTCACGCCGGCATCTTTAAAGAATGCGGCTAAATCAAGTTCCCCCATTAGCTTACTAGCATCTGCTACTGTCATCTTGTTATAAGATTTAGTTGCATCGCGGCTTTGCACACGGCTCCACTGAGCATCAGCTAGTGTTTTTTCAAATGCAAGTACGCTCTTGGCAGCTTCTGCTGCATTTTTAACGCCTGACGTTGCTAAAACATCTGTGATGTATTGCTCGTAAGAAGCGCGAATTTTAGTGAATTTTTCGTCATCATTTAAGTAATAATCACGATCTGGTAAACCAAGACCCGACTGAGATAAATACAATGCATACTCGCTTGAGTTTTTAGCATCGTTATTTACAAACCAACCAAATGGTAAAGTACCGCCTTGTTTTTGAATTTTAGCCATTAAACCCACTAAATCAGCTTTAGATTTAATGCTATCAATCGTATCTAATGACGGTTGTAATGGCGTAATACCTAACTCATTACGCGCATCTTTATTCATGTAGCTTTTATAAAATGCGCCAATTTTATACTCATCGCTGCCTTTTTTAGCGGCCTTATTCGCGGCTGCACTTTCAAGGGCAATTTTCATCGCTTTTTGTGACTCATCATATAACTGCGAAAAAGAACCGTAGTTAGATTTATCACCTGGTATTTCAGTTTTTGCTAGCCACTCACCGTTTACATGGTAATAAAAATCGTCTTGTGCGCGTACTGAACTATCCATATTAGCTAATTCAATACCAAGCTCTAGTGGCTTTTCAGCGGGTGCTGTTACTACAGAAGTATCGGTTACTTTAGTTTCTTGTTGTTTTTCACCACAACCTACTAGACCAAGTGCAAGCGCTATACTCGCAGCGGCCATTGTTACTTTATTCATAATGATTCCGTTTGTTAGTTAGAATTTAATACCAACTCCATTAAATTCTTGAATATAGCAGGAGTAAAAATAGCACTGCCTGTACGCTTTTACTTAATGGAATGGGTATCAAGGGAGCTTTAAATAATAAAGCACACCACGCAGTATCATAAACCTCATTAGACCAACAATAAAATGGAATATGTAACAAAGTATTTTGAATGCGGTGAGCTGCAAAAATAGCCCTACCAATAACAA
Organism: Pseudoalteromonas sp. Z9A6; assembly: GCF_011378805.1. NCBI lineage: Bacteria > Pseudomonadati > Pseudomonadota > Gammaproteobacteria > Alteromonadales > Pseudoalteromonadaceae > Pseudoalteromonas > Pseudoalteromonas sp. Z9A6. The sequence continues at coordinate 43,181 of NZ_WTKZ01000005.1, read as the reverse complement.
TATAGTGGGTGGCTAAGGCTAACTTTTATTCTTTCCGTGGAGCGCTAAACGCTCTAGTTTTTCTTTTAATGAAGGGGGGGCAGAAGCCGCTATCGCATTTAAGTAATTAGCGGTTTGCTCACTCATTTTCCGTGAGTTGGTAACTGTAGGGCTGCCCGATTTATTCGCGGTACTTAATCGCTGAGTTGCTTGAGGATTTGCAGTTATTTTTATTTGTCCAAGCTCTGCCATTCCAGCTGCTCTAAAGTGTGAAAGCATATCCATTTTTAAATAATTAAGCCTAAGCGCGATAGGCGCAGATACCGCCTCTATCATTAGCGTGCCGTCTCGGTAATTACTAACTCGGCATTTATCACCCAATTTAGGGCCTAAAAAATCTTTTAATAAGGTTTGCTGTGTATCAAGTGCTTGGCTTTTGCCTGCATAAGCCGATAAACGATTATTTAACCCCGCCATAATATCGGTTAGCGGTTTTGGTGCATATCTATCTTTAGCCATTTTACACCTCGTAAAAACTCACTTAGACCCAGAGATAATACTCTGGGTCTAAGTATACACTGCGTATTAATACTACGCGCCGGCTATTTGCATTTGCTCTATTAGTACTGAGCCTGTTTGAATACCACCACGGCGTTCTATATCACCACCAATGGCAGAAATACCTTTAAACATGTCTTTTAAATTACCAGCAATAGTAATTTCACTTACCGGATATTGGATTTCACCATTTTCAACCCAAAAACCTGCAGCACCACGAGAGTAGTCACCCGTTACGGTATTTACGCCCTGCCCCATTAGCTCTGTAACTAATAAGCCAGTACCCATGGTTTTTAATAGTGCAGTTAAATCGTTATGAGTTTGCTCAACGAGCCAGTTATGTATACCGCCTGCATGCCCTGTTGGCGTCATATTCATTTTACGCGCGGCATAACTTGCTAATAAATAGGTTTGTAACTCGCCGCCTTGAATAATTTCTCTATCGAATGTTTTAACACCTTCGCTATCAAACGGTGACGATGCCAACCCTTTTAAAATATGTGGGCGCTCAGCAATATTCACACAATGACTAAATACCTGAGTGCCTAAGCTATCAAGTAAAAAACTTGATTTACGATAAAGCGCGCCACCACCAATTGCCGACACCAAGTGACCAAACAATGAATTTGCAATATCTGCTCTAAAAATAACAGGCACTTTCATTGTGCCTAACTTTTGGCTGTTTAATTTAGCTAAGGTTTCAGCTGCCGCTTCAAGACCCACTGCCGCCGCATCATTTAAACCAGCCTGATCGCGAGCAACTGTATAAGCAGAGTCGCGCTGCATGTGTTCGCCATCTTTACCTATTACCATAGTACTAATACTATGACGAGTACGTGGAAAGCCTGCAATTAAACCGTGGCTGTTACCATAAACACGTAATCCCTGATGCGATGAAAAACTCGCACCATCAGAGTTAACAATGCGCTCATCTGCATTTAATGCAGCTTGCTCAGCAGCATGACAAAGCTCAATGCCTTCCTCAGGACTTACATCCCAAGGATGATATAAATCTAAATCTTTAGGATTAAATTCAAGTAACTCTTTATCAGCAACGCCGTTAAATGGGTCATCAGATGTAAATTTGGCTATATCAATCGCTTTTTCGACTACCGTGCGCAATGTTTTTGGATTTAAATCAGCAGTTGACGCCGAGCCTTTATTATTACCAACATATACACTAATGCCTAAGCCGCCGTCTTGGTTGAACTCAATGGTTTCTACTTCACCCATTCGTGTACTAACCGATAAACCAGACGTGCTAGACATCGCAGCTTCTGCAGCTGTAGCGCCTAATTTTTTAGCATGTTCGAGTACTTCTGCTACCGCATCTTTAACTTGCGATATTTGAGAATAAATTGGATCGTTTTGTTGGCTTTTCATAAATTAAGTCCTGAGCCTTAGAGGCATAATGCACGCATTTCTTATATTTAAATGCTAACACACTCAATGCATCACATCAGCTAATATTCCTAAGTATCATATTCATGTATAATGGCAAAAGTTATTTTTATTTAAGAGCACCCCATGGCAAAGAAAAAAGGCAAGCCTGCTGAAATTGAAGAAGAAATTGAATATGTATCAAGAACGGAGCTTAAACGCGAAGCGCAAGAGTTTCATCAGTTAGGTACTGAAATTGCCGAAATGGGTAAAAAACAGCGCGAACGCCTGCCATTAAATGACGATTTAAAAGAAGCGATGGTTGTTGCTGATAAAATAAGTAACAAAAGCGACGCGTATCGCCGCCACTTAAATTACATCGCTAAAACACTGCGTACTGTAGAAAACATTGATGATATTAAAGCGATTATCGATGTGATGCTTAATAAAAATAACCAAGCTGAAGTATTGGTCAAAAAAATTGAGCAATTACGTTCAGATTTAATTGAGCAAGGTGATGACCTTATCAATGAGACTATTGAGCAGTTTCCGTCTCTTGATCGTCAACAAATGCGCCAATTAGTTCGTAATGCAGCAAAAGAAGCGAAAGCTGAAAAGCCAGGTAAAGGTTATAAAGAATTATTTCAATACCTTAAAGATGCTCATACTGTTACATATTAATTAGACTGTATTAATTGATATTTTATTAAAAAAGGTGCTTCGGCACCTTTTTTGTTATAGATCAAACCGCCTTCCTGAGTACTTTTTTATAATCCCTCCTAAATAAATACTTAGGTGCGCGTGATGATTAAACTTCCACAATGGGATGAAACCCTAATAAACAAATATAATGTGTCTGGTCCGCGTTATACCTCTTATCCCACGGCTTTATCACTGCGTGACGGATATCAGCAACAAGACCTACTAAGCGCTATAGAATCGTCAACAAGTCGCTCTCTTTCTTTATATATTCACATCCCGTTTTGTAGTCAGCTTTGCTACTACTGTGGCTGTAATAAAATAATTACCCGTCATCAATCTAAGGCAGATACGTATCTCGACTTTTTAGCAAAAGAAATTACTGCCCAAGCGCCTTTATTTAAAAGCTACACGGTTGAGCAATTACATTTAGGTGGCGGTACTCCCACCTTTTTAACCGCAAAACAAATGACCCGTTTAATTAAGCTTTTAGAACAACACTTTAATTTTACACGCACGACAGAGCGCGGCATTGAAATAGACCCACGCTCACTTGCCGATAATATGCTTGTTGATTTAAGGATGCTTGGCTTTAACCGCGTCTCGTTTGGGATTCAAGACTTTAACGATGACGTGCAACTTGCTGTTAATCGCCCGCAAAATGCAGATACCGTCAAGCAATTAATTACACAAGCTCGCCAGTTGGGGTTTCAATCTATTAATGCAGATATGATTTACGGTCTGCCACTGCAAACACCACAAAGCTTTAAACAAACTATAGAGCAACTTATTGAGTTAAGCCCTGATAGAGTATCAGTGTTTAACTACGCGCATTTACCAGAGCGCTTTGCTGCACAGCGTAAGATTAAAGATGCAGATTTACCCAGTGCTCATAATAAGCTCACCATGTTTAAAAATACGCTGGAGCAGATGACGCAAGCAGGCTATCAATTTATTGGTATGGACCATTTTGCAAAAACTGATAATGAACTAACTGTTGCGCAAAATGAAGGCAAGTTACACCGTAATTTTCAAGGTTATACAACCCATGGAAATTGTGATTTATTAGGTTTAGGCGTGTCATCAATTTCACAAATTGGCACCGCCATTTTACAAAATCAAAAAGAATTAAAACATTATTACCACAGCGTAGAAACACAAAGCGGCAGTGCTCTTAATAAAGGAGTGCACTTAACAAATGATGATGTAATTCGTGCTGATGCAATTAAACAGCTCATTTGCCAATTTGAATTAGATATACAAGACTTTAGTGAAAAACACGCGCTTATATTTAATGACTACTTTGAGGATGCATTAGTAGCGCTGGCGCCACTTATAAAAGATGAACTAGTAACTATAATTGATAATAAAATTAGCGTAACACCACGCGGTAACTTATTCATTCGTATTATTTGTATGTGCTTCGATGCTCACTTACAAAAACAAATTAACGCAACGCGCTTTTCAAGAGTGATTTAGCCTGAACTATGGATAATAAATACATCAGCACAAAAAAAGCAGACCTAGGTCTGCTTTTTGTATTTAAGTTGTAGCTTTAATTAAAAACGACTTTATCGCTACCTGGAGCGGCTTTAAACTCGATGATAATTTTAGCGCAATCAGCTTTAACTTCATCTTTAAGTGTTTTTTCAGCTTGCCAACGAGCTTTATCCAGCTTAAAAATCTCTTTTTTAGAGTATTTTTTACGTGCGTCGTGCGTCGGCATTTCTTTAACTACCTGATACATTTTATAAATACCAGGATACTGCGTCGTTAAATCACGCTCGCTTTCAAAGGCATACTGAGAGATAAGTACCCATATGCGTAAACAGCCTTCAGAAAACTCACACTGCTCTTCATTCATTGCACGTGCGATTAAATGAATACTATCGGCTAGTTTTGCGTTTCGCTTTAAACGCGACTTTTCAAGCTTTTGCTTTTGTTCAGCCTGCGTTTTAGCAATTAACTTTTTTTGCGCATTTAACTTATACAGCAACTGACCCGCATAAAATGCCAAACCAGCTATGATAGCAGCGCCTAAAAGTAAGGCTAAAATTACCGAGGTACTCATTATTTATCCTTACTATTTGTCGTCTTCATCTAACCATTCGTTGGCTAAATCATCAGATAAGTATTGATCGAAGTCAGAATTGCCTTGGCTTTCAAGGTCATCTTCAAACTCGTCTTCGTCCTCATCTTCAATACCAAGAATTTCACATAACGCCTGATGACGGGCAATGCGACTATTGAAGTACTTCGCATCTTTACCTGTTAGCATTTCACCTTTTTCATGACGCTCTACTAGTTTAAGTAAACGTTCGTCATTCTCAAGTGCTTCTAGCTCTTGTTCAGGTGTAAATTCAGGCTCGATTACTTTTTTCAGCTCAATAGTTGGCTTTAAGTTGCGTTTCATTTCAACTTTAGGCTCAGGCGCGGTTGCGATTAACGGCACAGGCTTTTTACTGCCTACACGCTTATCTTTAGGCGCATGATTACTATTTTGGCTTTCGCTATCTAGTAAATCTGGCGCATTACGAGAACCCGGCTTTGCGCCTTTGGTTTTTTTAACTCGCTGCTCTTTTAATGCGCGCATTTCTTTAAGCTTATCTTGGCTTATACGAACAGGTCCGTTTGCTGGGCTTTTGCGTGACTTTTTAGTTCTACTCATATCTTGATCATCTCACTTAAGAGGTTTTGAGCGAAGCGCAAATTAATGGGCATCGCAGTGCTGGCCTAGCCAGAAGAATTCAGTTTGCGCTATAGAGGTTGGGTTTCTCATTTAAAAGCGCCTTAGCTAATTAATCGCTAATTTTAAACGGTGGGTATTGTAACAGGACAAATAAAAAGGCGGTAGAGAAAACATCTCTACCGCCTGCTAATCTGAGCGCCATTATCTGGACACTTCTCCCTTCGACTTTTTTTAGTCTTTATTATTTTTATTATTATCAGTCCGTATTGTTATTATTTTTACGTTCCTTGTTACATTCCATTTTGTTTTTGTTATTAAACTTCCATGAGTTTTTTATTATTTTCGGTCATTCTGACACTTTTTTATTATTTCCTTTAGTAGCACCAATCTTGTGCTATGTAGTCATGCCGCGCCACTTTCCTTATAGCTTGTTTCCGTTTTGTTATTGTTCTTTTGCGACAGTGGTTAATTTACTCGTTAATGATTTTGTTACAACTGGCTTATATAACTTTTATTATACTTATTACATTCTAAACTCAAATAAACAATAAAATACAATAGGTTAATGACAAATAAAAAATAAAAAGAAGACTTTTCTCACACTAACGCATGGTCAATGTCTTACATTTTAACGGGTGATATCGTTAATTTTACGCACAAAAAAAGCAGCCAAGGCTGCTTTTTGTAAAACATTGTAGTGTATTTATTATTAATTGCTAAATAAATACGACTTTAGTGTAAACCACCTAAGTACTGAGAAAGTACTTCAATATCTTTATCTGTTAATTTCTTCGCTATATCGCCCATCATGCCATTTAAGTCATTGTGACGAGTTCCATCACGGAATTTTTCAAGTTGAGACTTGATATATCCAGGATGCTGAAAAGAAATTTTTGGAAACTTAGCAAGTGATGAACCGTTACCACGTGGACCATGACATGCTGCACATGAAGGAATCCCACGCTCCGCATCGCCTGCTTTAAAGAGCATTTCGCCAACTTCAACAACATCTTTAGGTGTAGCACCTTCAGTCATGTTCATTGAAGAAAAATAAGCAGCTAGATCTTTCATGTCTTGCTCGCTAAGTGGCATAGCCATAGCGCTCATTACTGGATCCATACGCCCTTCTTTGCCGCCTGACGTCATACCTAATTTTAAATCCTGAAGTTGCTTAAGGATATAATCTGGATGTTGACCTGCAATTTTTGGGTAAATATTAACCGGCGCATTACCGTCTGGGCCGTGACAAGCCGCACACGTTGCTGATTTTTCTTTACCTGCGTTTACATCGCCATCAAATGCTGTTGCGTTGCTTGCTGACAACGCACCAAGCAATATTGTTAAAGATAGTGCTATTTTTTTCATGGTGAATTCTCTGTTTCCGACCCTGTATCATCTACAATCGTGATGTTGTAATACATATATTCTACACGATAATAAATTCTCTGGCACGTTTTCTACACATATTAAGCTTATAATTTACAGGGTTTTGACTTAGATTAAGCTTTAACATGTTTTAAATGTACCATAGGTGCTGTTTTTAGGTGGTTAAATACGCTTTTTAATACATCCTTTATAGTATAAAATACGCGCCCTGAGTGAATTTGGTTTACTCAATGTTATTTTTTTAAGTTTTAGGAGAGCCTGTGCTCAAATCTCGTATCAAATATAATACTGCGTCTTTCGTAACAAGCGCTCCCGACATTACTAAATTACCTGCTGATACGGGAATTGAAGTTGCGTTTGCCGGTCGCTCCAATGCAGGTAAGTCGAGTGCATTAAATGCATTAACCGATCAGAAGCTAGCACGTACAAGTAAGACACCTGGACGTACTCAGCTAATCAATACATTCGATTTAGCGGATGTTGACGATATGCGCCTTATCGATTTACCAGGCTATGGCTTTGCTAAAGTACCAATCGAAATGAAAAAGAAATGGCAAAAGTCGTTAGGTGAATATCTGCAAAAGCGTCAAAGCTTAAAAGGTATTGTTATTTTAATGGATATTCGTCATCCATTAAAAGATTTAGACCGTGATTTAATTAACTGGGCAATTGGTAGTGAGATTCCAGTATTGGCACTATTAACTAAAGCCGACAAACTAAAGCAAGGCCCTCGTAAATCACAAGTACTGCAAGTTCGCCGTGAATTAAGCACGCTTGATGGGGATATTACAGTTCATGCGTTTTCATCATTAAAAGGCACCGGTTTACCAGAAGTAGCTAAAAAGCTAGATGAATGGTTTTTAGGCCCTGTTATTGCTGTACCACCTACCGATGAAACAATCACTGACGAAACAAACCCAGAGGCTTAAACGCTGGCGTTACGATAAATAAAACTGCTTTCCTGCAGATTTAATAAAATAGCCGAGCTTATCAGACTCGGCTTTTTCAGCCCACTGATAAAATACACTGCGTGAAACTCGCGCACTACAACCATACGGTAGCTTTAAATAAGGCACCTTTGAACCTTTGTAGTCTTTTATATACAAAGGCTGCTGAGCGCTCACTAGCCACTGCCTAGCTAAATTATCAATACAACACAACACTTGCCCTTGCGCTGTATTTTCAAAACGCCAATCAACAATAATAAACGGTGCATCTTCAACCGTTATTGTTATTTTTTCGACAGGGGTTTTTAAATAAAATTGCTCATCTTCTTTACACAATACAGAAGCAAACAGCTTCACCATGGCTGGGCGTGTTATTCCGCTGCCATCGTAAAACCATTTCCCTTCATTATTAATAACAATTGGCAGCTCCCCACAATGGTTAGGCTGCCAACTATCAAAAGGTTTGCTTGGCTCGCTTAATCGCTTGCTAAGCTCACTTAAAGAAATCACTGTTTTTTAAGTGTTATTGCAAATGTAACAGGCACAGCTGTGGCAATTGAAGGCAAGCCCGCTAACTCTTGCAGCTTTTTAACGCCTTCGGTTACACCAAAATCATCACTATTAATAATAATAGGTGTTAATGATGATACCGTTAAATCACCACTTTGCGTGCTGTTAACGAGTACATCAATTGCCAATGGTTTTTTATTACCATGAAAATCAAGCTCAGCTTTAATACCCTTCAATACATATTGACCAGGCTTTTTGATATTACTTAGCTCTTTAGTTAAATTTGCAGTTAAAACAGCATTGGGGAATTTAGCCGCTTCGAATAAAAATGTAGCTAAACGCTCATTACGAATAGGGATTAGAGTTTCGGCTGATGTTAAATCAACATTAACGCTAAACTCACCTTTATCAGAAAGCATACCTTCAAGGTTAGTAAAATGGTGAGCTTCAGCAATCGAATCTTTTTTAATTGAAACAAAGCTTAGTTGGCTTTTATCATTCACTAGCTGCCAATTGGCCTGAGCAACATTAGAAATAACTAAACTTGATAAAGAAAAACCTGCAATAGCTAATGCTTTAAACATAACGCACTCCTTAGTAATAAAATGAAAAGAATAAAAATGATAGCACTTCGATGGTATCACCTGCGATGTACCCAAACCACCTCGAAGTGACGAATGAACAATACAATTGGTATAGCGCAAAAAAAGAATTAATTAGATAGGATTTTTAGGCATAAAACAAAAAACGGCCCACCAAACAAGTTGGTAGGCCGGTATAGCAAACTGGGGAGAAGCTATCAATTTGTTGCACCCTTTCAGATGCATCATCAACAGGATGTCCTACAGGATAGGACAGGCGGGACTTTAGCAAAAGCACGCATTAAAATACAATCATATTCCTGTAAAATAGCTCGAATTGACGAACATATAACTATTTAATACAAATAGTTGCTTAAATTAACCTTATTTTAACTAAAGCTTGCATATAGCTAATTAAATAGCTGTTATTCGCCATTTTTATTAAACATAAAAAAAGCGCCAAAAGGCGCTTTAATTAAAATGCTCAAATTGCATTAATGGGCTTGTTCCCAGTTGTCACCTTCGTCGGCTTCAACAATAAGCGGCACATCAAGCGCTGCAGCTTGCGACATCAGCTCACAAATATGCTTTGTGTATTCTGGTGCGCAGTCTGTTTTAATTTCAAATACCAATTCATCGTGAACTTGCATAAGTAACTTAATCGTATTTGGCGCTTGTTCGTGTACCCAGCGGTTAACGCTCAGCATTGCCTTTTTAATAATATCAGCAGCAGTACCTTGCATTGGCGCATTAATAGCAGCACGTTCGGCTCCTTTTCTGCGCGCCCCATTACGTGCGTTTATTTCTGGCAAATGTAGGCGGCGACCAAATATTGTTTCAACATAGCCATTTTCAGCCGCTTTTTCGCGTGTTGTTTCCATGTACTCTAATACACCTGGAAAACGCTCAAAATACTTATCTATGTAATGCTGCGCTTCGTGGCGCGGCACATCTAGTTGACGTGCTAAACCAAATGCCGACATACCGTAAATTAAGCCAAAATTTACTGCTTTTGCCTTGCGGCGCATATCGGTAGTTACATCATCAAGCTCTACACCAAATACTTCAGCGGCAGTTGCACTGTGTACATCTAAGCCGTTAGCAAATGCATTTAATAAACCTTTGTCTTGTGAAAGATGCGCCATAATACGCAGCTCAATTTGGCTGTAATCGGCAGCGACAATTTTATAACCATCTGCAGCTATAAACGCTTCACGAATTCGACGCCCTTCTTCTGAACGAATAGGAATATTTTGTAAATTAGGATCGGTTGAACTCAAGCGCCCCGTTGCTGTAATTGCCTGATGATAAGACGTATGCACACGCTGGGTTTTCTCATTCACCATTAATGGTAATTTATCAGTGTAAGTTGATTTAAGCTTTGATAAACCACGATGCTCTATGATTACTTTAGGTAGTGGATAATCATGAGCAAGCTCTTGCAATACTTCTTCTGCGGTAGAAGGTGCACCTTTAGGTGTTTTTTTGATAATAGGCAGGCCAAGCTTTTCAAACAACAGTACTTGTAGTTGCTTAGGAGAGCTTAAATTAAATGGTTCCCCTGCTATTTCAAATGCTTCTTTTTCAAGCTCAATTAAACGCTCGCCTAAACGCATACTGTGTGCTGCAAGCATATTACTATCTATTGCAACGCCGGTTCGTTCAATATCAGAAATCACACTAACAAGTGGCATTTCTATATCTTCGAATACAGATTTTAGCTTTTCATCAGCCGCTATTTTTGGCCAAAGCACTTCATGTAGGCGCAAAGTAATATCGGCATCTTCTGCAGCGTAAGGCGCAGCTTTTTCAAGTTCAATTTGGTTGAAGGTAAGTTGCTTTTTACCTTTGCCAGCAATATCTTCAAAGCTAATATTTTTATGACCTAGATATTTAAGTGCTAGCGAGTCCATATCGTGGCGTGTACCCACACTATTAAATACGTATGACTCAAGCATGGTGTCAAACTTAATACCGTTTAACGCAAAACCTGCATTCGCTAATACACTTTTGTCGTATTTAAGGTTTTGCCCTACTTTAGCTTTGTTTTCATCGGCCAAAATTGGACCTAGCTTTTGCATTACAAATTCCAGACTTAGTTGCTCAGGCGCACCCGGGTAGTCATGCGCTAGAGGTAAATACACAGCTTCACCCGCTTTTACGGCAAAACTCATACCCACTAATTGCGCTTTCATGTAATCAAGGCTGGTAGTTTCTGTATCAAATGCAAATAACTCGGCACTATTTAATTGCTCTATTAACGTATCAAATTGCGCTTGCGTTAAAATAGTTTCGTAATGAGCATCTTCTACTTTTGGTAATTCAGTGGCTTCGGTAGGTACAGCTAGATGTGTTTCTGCATCTTTGGGGTTATCTAGTAACTCAGCTAACCAACGACGAAATTCGCACTCACCATATAGTGCAATTAATTCGTCTTTATTTGGCTCTTGTAGTTTGAACGTATCAAGATCTGATTCGACTTCAACATCGCACTTAATTGTTGCAAGCTCGTAGCTTAAAGGCAGATGATCGAGAGCTGCAGCTAACTTTTCACCTATTTTACCCTTAATCTCACTTGCGTGATCCATTACACCTTGCAACGAGCCATATTTCTCTAACCACTTAACGGCCGTTTTTGGACCACAGCCTTCAACACCTGGGATATTATCGACCTTATCGCCCATTAGTGCCAAGTAATCGATAATAAGCTCGGGGCCTACACCAAACTTTTCAACTACGGTAACGGGATCTGAAATACTGTCGGTCATCGTGTTTATTAATGTAACGTGTTCATTTACAAGTTGCGCCATATCTTTATCACCAGTGGAGACAAGGACATGCCGTTTTTGCTCAGTTGCAATGCGTGCAAATGTGCCAATAACATCATCAGCTTCAACGCCTTCGATACTAATTAGCGGAAAACCCATCGCTTTGATAATGCTATGTATTGGTGCTATTTGCGTACGTAAGTCATCCGGCATCGGCGGGCGATTTGCCTTATATTCGCTATACATATCGTTACGGAACGTTTTGCCTTTAGCATCAAATATAACCACCATGTGTGAGGGATCATATTGTCTGATCAAGCTTTTAAGCATGTTGATCACGCCATAAATAGCGCCCGTAGCCTCACCTTTAGAATTAGTTAAATGCGGCGGAGAATGATAAGCACGAAATAAATATGACGAACCATCAACTAAAATAAGCGGGTTTTCGGGGATCTGAGCCATGGTGAATTTGGATCCTAAATGCAAAAAATTAAGGTAATTATAAGCATGCCATAAGGTAGTAAATAAAACGACTGTGAATTACTGTTTATCGTGTTATTAAAACTAGAGCAAGCTGTGGATAAGTGTGTAGATAACAGCCACGAGCTATTCTTCCAAAGCATTATAAAATGCCTAGAAAATACTTTAACTGTATGTTTTAATTTAAAAAAAATAATACGAGGTTCTTTTTTTATTATTTTAAACCAATGTGGAAAAAGGTTTTCTAACGACTACTTCTGTTGTTATTCACTTTGATTATTCGCGTTCATTTAAATAACCGGAGGAGTATTCTAGCACAATGGATCGAAGATCATAGCGATCCTTTATAATTTTTTTAAAGGCAAAGTGATCGCAAATGGCATAAACCGCAAAACGACTTGCACTGCGAATGATTTTTGTACTAAAAATTTATTTTCGCGAGAAATTTTGAGCATGTTAAACTTCATCCGATCGACTTATAAAAAAGACTTTAGGGGCACAAAAGCATGAAAAACGTAGCAGTAATATTAGCAGGGTCTGGTGTGTACGATGGTAGTGAAATTAATGAAGCAATTTTAACTTTATTACATATAGCCAAAAATGGCGCAACGTATCAGTGTTTTGCACCAGATATTGAGCAACTTCATACCATAAACCATTTAACAGGTGAAGTAATGCCTGATAAACGCAATGTATTAACAGAAGCTGCTCGCATTGCACGAGGTGACATTAAATCGCTGATTGAACTAGACGTGACTCAGTTTGACGCATTAATTGTACCTGGCGGTTTCGGTGCTGCAAAAAACTTATGCGATTTTGCAATTAAAGGCGCAAAAGCAAATATCAATCAGGAAGTCCTTAATGCTTGTAAATCATTTGCAAAAGCAAATAAGCCTGCAGGTTATATGTGTATTGCACCCGCATTGATCCCATTTATTTACGATAACGCCGCACTTACTATTGGTAACGATGTAGAGACAGCACAAGCGCTAAGCACATTAGGCGCTAAACATATAGATTGTGCGGTTAACGGTGTAGTTATCGATGAACCAAATAAGTTAGTTACCACCCCTGCTTACATGTTGGCAGAATCGATTCTTGAAGCCGACGCAGGGATCGCAAAACTAGTTAGTAGCGTATTATCAATAAATTGATTTTGATCTTAGGATCTAAAAAGTTAATTGTATGACTGATTACGCTTATTAAATTGCTTAACAAAAAACAGTAAATAATTAAATTTTATTGCGTTAACGCAAAAAGTAGTCAGTTTTATTAATAAAAACGGCTCTTAGCATTTTATAAATTGGCTCAGAGAGTTATAATCGGTTTAATTTCCGTCATCTTTAATCGTGATTGATCACGTTCAAATCGAAGTGAGCAAGGCAAAATGAAAAAATTAACAGCTGCAGCATTATTATTGCTAGCAACCACTGCATACGCACAGCCATATGATAACTCTATGACTGAAGATGCAATTAAAGCACGTCTCGCGCCGGTTGGTGCTGTATACCTTGAAGGCGATAAAGCTGCAGTTGCAGCGGTGCCTACAGGTCCTCGTTCTGGTGAGCAAGTATATCAAGGTGCATGTTTTGCATGTCACGGCACCGGTGCACTAGGCGCGCCTAAATCGGCTGACGATTGGGCTCCACGTATTGCTAAAGGTAAAGATACTTTACTTGAGCATGCGCTAAATGGCTTTAATGCTATGCCTCCAAAAGGCACGTGTATGGATTGTTCTGATGATGAGATTAGCGCTGCTATCGACTTTATGACATCTAAATAAGCTCGATTGAAATATAAAAAAGGTTTACTTCTGTAAGCCTTTTTTAATGCCTAAAATAGTGTATCTAGCTACTGCTTTAGTAGGAATATCAACTTGACGATAAGCACTAAAAGTGAAAGTATAAGGCTAATAACTATACAATAAAAATAGCCGGTTAGATCATTGGAAGATAAACTATCAGTATCGAGTAAATTGGCGTATCAAAATAAACGCCTTAGAGCGCTTCTCGAGAAATACAAACAATCACATCACTTACAAAATGCCCTGATCCAATTATCAGAGCAGGCAAGTACTGTGGCCGAGCTGACCCTGCTATACCCCGCCATCCATGATATTTTACAAAAGTACGTACCTAGTAAAAGTTTTTATGTGGTGCTGCTAAATCAATACAGTCAATCACTGGAACTTTCTTACTTTTCAGATGAAAAAGATGGTATTGCCGTCGCCCTTAACCAATCAAATAGCTTTGATGAAGGCGCCACGGGTTATGTATTTAAACAGGGTAAAACCACATGTTTTACCAAGCAGCAAATGCAAGATGCTGCAGCAGAAGGTTTATTTAAAGCATTAGGCACTCCTGCCGAACACTGGGTAGGCGTACCTGTTTACCAAGAACACAATATTATCGGTGTATTAGCAGCTCAAAGTTACGATACAAAACAAGGCTATAGCTCACAGCAAATACAATTACTTGAGTTTATGTCGCTTTATTTGGCAACAGCAATAGAGCGTGTAAAAAAACGAGAGCTTCTTGAGTCAGAAGTTAAAATTCGCACCCGCGCACTCACTCAAAGTAACGATGCACTAAACCTTGAAATAGAGCAGCGTAAACGCGCACTTCAACGCCAACAAATTCTATTTAAAATATCTGAGATAGCAACACAAGCTAAAAACCTTGATGACGCTTATTTTAAAATACACGAAATAATAAAAACAATTACCTACGCAGAAAACTTATATATTGCACTTTATGATAAAGAAACAGGGTGGATTAGTTTTCCTTATTGCGTCGATGAATTTAAAGAAAATACACAGCCAAGACGCTTTGCTAAAGGTTATAGCGAACTGGTAATAAGCACCGAAGAAACACAACTAATACACCCATGTAGAGCAAAAGAATTAATAGAAAGCGGTGTAGTACAACGTTCAGCACCTGTACCAAAAGAGCAAATGGCCACTAGCTGGTTAGGCGCTCCACTTAAAACAGCTCAAGGTGTTATCGGCCTTATTGTTTGCCAAGCCTACGATAACAAACATATCTTTAGCCGGGATGATTGCGAGTTAATTACCTTTGTATCGCATCAAATTGCAGCTGTTTTACAAACAAAACTCGTCAATCAAGCAATTGCAAAAAGCCATCAAGAACTCGAATTTAGAGTAAACGAAAAAACCAAAGAATTGCGTCAAACTAATCTGCACTTACAAATGCAAATAGATGAGCGAAAAAAAATAGAGCTGCAGCTTTATCATGATGCACATCACGATTCACTTACGAGCTTGCCTAATCGTAGTCTATTTTTAACTCAGCTCGAAAAAACGCTACAACATTATCAACGTTTTCCTGAGCACCACTTTGCTGTTTTGTTTATCGATTTAGATAAATTTAAAGATATTAACGATCAGCTTGGCCACCATGCAGGCGATCAATTTTTAATTAACGTGAGTGAGTTATTTGCCCAATGTATACGCGAGCATGATTTACTAGCACGTTTAGGCGGGGATGAATTTGTTATTTTATTAACCCATTTAACTGAGCCTCAACAAGCAGAAGATGTTGCAAATCGTATTATAGATTTAATGAAAAAACCCTTTTATCTCAAAGGTGAATCTTTACAAAGTGGCGCAAGTATAGGGATAACCTACTCAAAGAAAAGCTATACGCATACAGATGAAATTATTCGTGATGCCGATGCCGCCATGTATCACGCCAAAAACTCAGGAAAAAATCGTTACGAGTTATTTCATCCGCTATTAACGCAATCAATACCTGCGCAGACTCTAAAAGCACAACATCACCTTGATATATTACCTATGAGTTTTAGAAGCTCAGAAATAATTACGCTTGATGAGCAACAACAGTCTGAATCTTTATTTGAAGCATTTGGTGAACACCCAATGCTTGGCTTTACTAGCTTTGATATTTTGAAAAAGTTTGCATCAGATAAAGAGCAGCATCTGCAAGTAGAGTTACAACTATTACAACGCGCCTATGCACAAGCAATTACTGCAAATGTAGCTATGGCATTGGTTCCTTGCTCTGGTTTGCTACTTGAGGAACACGAATTTGTTTTATTTACAGATACGCTAAATAAACAACAAGGACAAAGCCAACTCTGTTTATTATTTGATGAACAAGAAATTCGCCACGCATGTGCAACGCAAATAAAAAACCTCAAAACGCTATCACAACTTGGTTATTCAATTGGTTTAAACAATTTTGCTAAAGACAGGTGCGAACTTAATTTACTAACCGATATTAGTTTTGATTATTTACTACTTAGCTCGACCTTTAGTAAACGTGTTTTACAACAAGAAAGTTACGATTTTCAGCTACAGGGCGTGCTTGCAATTACAAAGCTCAAAGCAATGAAGGTCATTGCTAAAGGCCCTTCAATACTTAATTTTAGAGCTTTATTAGATAAACACGGTTTGGCATTTTTTGTAGGTAAACAACACGCTTTAGTATGCTCTGAGTTACCTGAAGTGCAAGCAACTCAGTCTCTATAAAGTTAGCCTGAGGTATTACTCAGGCTTTTTAAACATGGCGCGAAGGTTAGCGACTCTTGCTTGGCCTTTTTCCATGCGCTCTGCTTGGGTATTTGGCGCCTTTTTGTTTTCGAACGCGAGATCGTCCTGCGGTAACTCTTGTACAAATCGGCTTAATTCAGTTTGTGAGGTTTCACCAAATTGACGACGTACCTTTGCGTAAGTAAGTGTTAACTCCTGCTGTGCGCGAGTAATACCAACATAAGCTAAGCGACGTTCTTCATCTACGTTGTCCTCATCAATACTTACCTGATGCGGAAGTAAACCCTCTTCCATACCCACCATAAATACGTACGGGTACTCTAAGCCCTTTGATGCATGTAGTGTTGATAAGTGCACTGCATCGGTTTCATCTTCTTCTTCGTTACGCTCAAGCATATCGCGAAGGGTTAGCTTGCTAACAACCTCGGCTAATGTCATTGGTTCGTTGTCGGCATCACCGGTCAACATATCTGTTATCCAACGATACAGCTCTGATACGTTTTTCATACGCATTTCAGCCGCTTTTGCACTCGGTGACGACTCGTACAAATATGCCTCGTAATTAATATTACGCACTAAGTCTTTAACAGCTTCGAGCGTATCACCGCGTACTGCGTTATCAGATAGCTCAACAACCCAGCGTGCAAACCCAGCAAGCGCATTAAAGCCACGCCCTTTTAGTCTGTAGCCTAAATCGTTATCAAAACAGGTAGCAAACAAGCTCGCGTGCTTTTCATTAGCAAGCGTACCAAGCTTTTCAAGGGTAACCGTACCTATTTCGCGTCGTGGTGTATTTACGATACGTAAAAACGCATTGTCATCATCTTGATTAACTAATAGGCGTAAGTACGCCATAATATCTTTAATTTCTGAGCGAGCAAAAAACGACATACCGCCACTAATTTTATAAGGGATACGGTTACTCATTAGTGATTTTTCAAAGCCACGTGCTTGATGATTACCACGATATAAAATCGCGTAATCTTTATAGCTGGTTCGCTTCATAAACTTATGTGAAATTATTTCAGCAACCACACGCTCAGATTCATGCTCTTCATCGCGGCACCCTATTACTTTAATCGGCTCACCATAACCTAGTTCACTAAATAACTTTTTTTCAATATCGTGAGGATTATTGGCAATTAAAATGTTAGCCGCTTTTAGTATTCGCCCTGCACTTCGATAGTTTTGTTCAAGCTTTATAAGTCTAAGCCCTGGGTAGTCTTTACCTAATAACACTAAGTTTTGCGGGCGAGCACCACGCCATGAGTAAATTGATTGATCGTCATCACCTACCACAGTAAAACGGGCACGCTCGCCTACTAGCAATTTAACAAGTTGATATTGGCTTGTATTGGTATCTTGATACTCATCCACCAGCAAGTATTTAAAGCGTTGCTGCCAGCGCTCACGAGATGTGGCGTTATTAGTAAGTAACAAAGTAGGGATCATAATTAAATCATCAAAATCCAGTGCATTATAAGCACGCAGCTGGTTTTGATAGCGCCCATATAACTGCGCGAACAATGCTTTTTGCGGATCACGCGCTTCGCGTATTGCTTGCTCTGGCAGTACTAATTCGTTTTTCCAGCTACCAATTTCCATTTTAAGTAGTTTGAGTAAGTCCTTGTCTTTTTTGAGCTCATCTTCGGTGAGTTCACTAAGAAGCTGATTGGTATCTTGATCATCAAATAGCGAAAAGCCGGGTTTAAACCCTAATGTGCTTAACTCTTTTTTTATTATTTCTAAACCGAGTGTATGAAACGTTGATACCCATAAACCTTTAGCGTCTTGCTTACCGAGCGTTTGCAGTACTCGCTCACGCATTTCTTTGGCTGCTTTATTGGTAAAAGTAACGGCGGCTATATTTCGCGCTTTGTACTCACATTTTTTCACTAAATAAGCGATTTTATTCGTAATAACACGGGTTTTACCAGAGCCTGCGCCCGCGAGTACTAAGCAGGGACCACTAATATATTTTACGGCTTCATCTTGTTTAGGATTGAGTTTCATAACGACCAAAGAAATTTAAAAGACGCGCAATTTTAACGTAACCATTACAGCGAGCATAGCAATTGCCTTAATTAATTAAGGTAAAGATGATCATGTGTTAAATACCGTGGGTATAAGGTAATATTAGTTATTATCATTTAGGCAATGCCGAAGGTACAAATATGATCAACCCAGCAAAACTTGAAGAAATTGCTAAGCAAATTACTAGCAATATGCCGCAAGGTGTAAAAAACCTAGCAGACACACTCGAAGGTAAAACAAAGCAAGTTCTACAAAACAAGCTTGCTGAGATGGACTTTGTGAGCCGTGAAGAATTTGATGTGCAAAGCCAAGTACTTATTCGTACTCGCGAAAAGTTAACCGAACTTGAAGCTAAAATTTCATTGCTTGAGCAACAACTTAGCGCTAAAACTGACGCTGAATAATTATACCAATTGCATTAAATTAGTGTTCTATTATAGCGATAAGAAAATAGCTCAATAACAAGGCTAAAATTATGGTACGTAGTTGTTCTATATAAATAATTTTTAACGTAGTTAGTGAGTTATTTAATACACTAGGATGATCATTTTTTTAATAAAATTGGTATTAATTTAATGTACAAAAAAGGCAGCTCAGGCTGCCTTTTGCGTTTTACCAAGTTTATTCAAATAGCTCATCAAGTACATAATAAGACAACTTAGCCTGCTGAGCTAAACTCACACTCAGCATTTTTTGCGCAACTTGTTCGCCAGTTATTGGTTTGTAACGCTTTAAAAACGCAAATCGTGTAATAACAGGAAAAATAATACTGCCTATCTTTTCTGCCACTCTAAATTGCTCACGATCGCCTAATAATAAAGATGGTTGTAAAATACTTATTTTATCAAAAGGGAGTGCTTTAATATGTTGCTCAAGCTCTCCCTTCATTTTCAAATAAGCACTATTACTGTGCGTATTCGCCCCGCTTGATGACACTAAGCAATAATGCGTAACGCCATTACATGCCGCTAACTGCGCCGCTATAAACTGATAATCAAAATCTACTTTACGCTGAGCGTGTATCGAGCCCGCTCGTTTACGGGTTGTGCCCAAACACGAAAACAATACATCACCTTTAAAAAGCTCAACATATTGAGTTAATTTTTCAAAATCAATAACGTGATTAACTAGCTTTGCATGTGTGACAGGCAGAACTCGACGGCTTAACGTAACTACTTTTGTATAACGATCGCTATTAAGTAACTTATGGAGCAACTCATTACCGACCAAGCCTGTAGCACCTATCAACACCGCCGTTTTAGTCATGGATTTATTTATTTTCACCCACTTTTTTAAATACGTGTTGCACTGCTTTTTTGTAGCTTTGCGTTTCTTCACTCGCGCACGTTACTACAGATTCTAAATCATGAAGATGGCCGTTTTCTAAACCATAAACCCAACCATGAACGCTTAGTTCTTGGCCGCGCTCCCAGGCATCTTGCACAATGTTAGTACGACACACATTACGTACTTGCTCAATTACATTTAGCTCAATAAGGCGGCTTAAGCGTTCGCTTTCTGGCATTGCGTCAAGTTGTTCAAGATGCTTTTCTTTTACATCTCCTACATGGCGTAGCCAATTATCAATAAAGCCAAATTTAGCATTGTTTAAAACGGCTTGTACGCCACCACAACCATAGTGACCTACTACCATTATATGTTTTACTTTTAAAACCTCTACAGCGTACTGCATAACCGATAAGCAGTTATGGTCAGTGTGTACAACCACGTTAGCAACGTTACGATGTACAAATAATTCGCCTGGTAATAAATCAACTATTTGATTTGCAGGTACACGAGAGTCTGAACAACCAATCCATAAATACTCTGGATTTTGTTGCATAGATAAAATTTTAAAAAACTCAGGGTCTGCTTCACTTGTACGAGCAGCCCAACGTTTGTTGTTATCGAATAAATTTTTTAACTTTCTCATTGCATCTCTTATTAAGTCGAGGACGGAAATTTAATGGACATTAGCAAGAATCAAAATATTACGAGGCGTTAACTGCTTTTCACAAAACGTTTTAACGCTTACTTGATAACCTTGCTGTTGCAAATATAAAGCACGATCGAGCACAAGCCAAACTTCAATCGCTCTTCTGAACACATGTCGAACCAGTTCAACTCGGTCAGTTATTTTTTTTCGAGCCACCCCAACCTCTAAATATTTAATATAATCAATACCTTGAGGTAATTTCATTGCCTTTTCATCTGCAGCCCATGAACAAAACGATTTAAACGAATCTGAGAATATAGCTTTGTTAACCGACGGTACGCTTACGTAATATTGCTCGCCAGTGATCGACTTTCTTAGTGCATCAAAACCAAGTCGCCACTCAAGTTCTGTTTTACGTACTTTTTCCAGACGAGAGGGCGCTGTGACGGTTTCTTGTAATGCGAGCTTTAAATCACGATGCGTTAAATTAAGCTCACTTTTATTTGCAACCTCACTCATTGCACGGTACTCATTAGCCGTAAATAAATGGTAGCAACAAGGTGAAAAGCTAATTTGCTGTACTTTCGCTAAACTTGCTTGGCGCATAAATGCTTGGTGTAAGCCACCGCATGCGTGAAGCGCTACAGCATGCATGTCTGTATTAAAAAATTGAGTGATATCGTCTTTTAATACATCTGCTTGGCTAAAGTGCATTGCTAAGCCTTGTTGCTGTGCACTTTTTTGTCCTTGCTCGCATAAGCTTTGTTGAAGTTCAATACTATGTACATTACTTGCGCCATTAAACGCAAGCATTCGACCTAAGTGCCCTTTACCCGCGCACCACTCTAAAACAGGTTGTTTGGTATTAGGTAGTGCAGATACAAAATCTTGTAACTGTGCAAACTTACGACCTTTAATGCCGTTACTTATCCAAAATGGATAATCAGCTCGAGAGTGGGCTGTGCTAGGTAACTCGCATAACTTTACAAGTTCATCAAGTTGGTTTATGTGCTGGCTAAAAAA
Organism: Pseudoalteromonas sp. Z9A6; assembly: GCF_011378805.1. NCBI lineage: Bacteria > Pseudomonadati > Pseudomonadota > Gammaproteobacteria > Alteromonadales > Pseudoalteromonadaceae > Pseudoalteromonas > Pseudoalteromonas sp. Z9A6. Next base: position 21,680 of record NZ_WTKZ01000005.1, on the reverse strand, counting down.
TTGGTATAGCTGGTTTTGATCGTTATCAAGAACGCTTACCTGGTCATCAGTTAGTTCGCTAAGTATGCCTTGTAGCTCTGGCCAAGGTATAGTGTCAAAATCAAATGCAGTGCACTGCCAATACTGACGATGACGCATTAAAAGTGAATCAAGTGCTAAAAATTGCTCAGCTAAAGTCATAACAGCTTAAAAAATAAAAAAGACAATTAATTATATCAGTTTCGGGAATTACCTAAGCAGTTAATTTTTACTAAAAATCAGCCGTAAATACAAAGGTATTGAAATAATACTTACCAAAATAGCTGCCATGAGCATCCACGATAACTGCATCTTTTCAGGTTCTTGGTATTTATAAATAAAGTGAGATTTTACTTCGTCAAATTCGTTTTGCGGTATGCCATATAAGTCCGCAATTAAGCGCCACTTTGCTATCGACATATGTCCTAAACTGGTGGTGGGTGGGGTTATATAACTTTTTAGTACTTCAGCCTCAAAAGCGAGCTGATAAAAGCTTTTACCCGGTGCATAGTTTTGCTGGGTGACTGCAATGGCTTCATCCATGTTCATCATTGCATAACGCCATCCTTTTAGGCTCGCTTGGTAGAATTTTTCGACCGTTTGAGGATTTTTCTTCAGCATGTTTTCGCTGGTAAATAAAATGTCGCTATATACGTCCATACCATAACGCTGTGGGCAAACAAGTCGATGAGCTACGCCTTGTTGAGTCATATAATAAGGCTCTGTAGTAACATACACTTGCATAGCATCTAGCTTGTTTTCAATCCAAGCCTGGCCTGGATTTTCGCCATCGTAAACTTTGAGTTTATCCACATCAACGCCACTGCGTTTAAGCATAATAAGTAGTTCGGTACCATCATTTTTGCTTACCGCAGTGATACGTTTATTAACAAAGTCACGTGGATGAAAAATATCAGACGTGTCTTTAACCATCCAGCAGTAAGGTGAAAATTGCAATAAGGCAGCCATAGCAACAAGAGGTTGTCCATTAATACGTTGCTGTAAAATACCAGAGTGCCCAACTCCAAATTGTGCTTCGCCACTGGCGACAGGAGCAAAGGTATCAGGTTGCATTGGATTAGCTTGCTTAATGGTTACATCAAGGCCCGCTTCATTATAAAAGCCTTTTTGCTTTGCCATATAGTAGCCAGCAAACTGAAACTGATGTGTCCATTTTAGCTGTAATGTGACTGATTCTTGCGCCGCGATATGGCTACAAAAAAAGCACAATCCAATGATTAATCCTTTAAATAGCAACTAGGTGTCCTCAAAAAGTATGTTGATTACCTGTAACTATATGTAAAACGTGCGATAAAGCAAGCACCCTAGTTAGGTGCCTGCCTTTAAAGAAGGATTATACTGAGGCGAGTTTTTCGGCTTTTTCTGCTTGGGGCTTTGATGTTAAAAATTGGCTAAAGCACGGATTTTGTGTTTCATCTTGTACACTGTAACCTAAACGGTTTAAGTGCTCGTTAAACATCTCATACTGACTCGGCTCAATAGCAAAACCTGCCAGTACATTCCCCATCGAACCACCGTGATTACGATAATGAAATAAGGTAATGTTCCAATTGCTACCTAAAGTATCTAAAAAGCGTGCAAGCGCACCTGGATACTCTGGAAATTCAAAGCGAAGTAAGCGCTCATGCAATTGCTCGGGTGCTTTTCCGCCAACCATATAGCGCACATGTAATTTAGCGAGTTCGTTATCCGACAGATCGCAAAATTGGTAGTCATTATTTGTTAAGTCTTGCTTTAGCTCATTAAGCTCTTGCTCGCCTTGGCGCAGGGCAATACCTACAAATATTTGTGCTTCACCAGGTCCTGCATAACGGTAGTTAAACTCAGTAATAGCACGGCCACCTAAAGAAGCACAAAACTGTTTAAAGCTGCCTTTTTCTTCTTTAATAGTAACCGCTAATAACGCTTCGTTTTTTTCACCCAGCGCAGTGCGCTCTGCAACATAACGCAGGCGATCAAAGTTTAAATTAGCACCGGATAAAACAGCCGCTAAATGTAACCCTTTTAACCCCGACTGCTGGCTCCACTTTTTAAGCCCTGCCGTTGCAAGTGCACCTGAAGGCTCTGCTATTGCACGGGTAGATACAAAAATATCCTGCATGGCAGCACATATTTCGTCGCTGGTGACGGTTATAACTTCATCACAAAACTTTTGCGCTAAGCGAAATGTTTCAGTGCCAATAATTTTAACCGCTACGCCATCAGCAAAACTGCCAACGCGCTCAAGCTCTACCGGTTTACCTGCTTTAAGTGCCGCTTGTAAACATGCACTTTCGTCGGCTTCTACACCAATTACTTTTATATCTGGACGCAGCGATTTAATATAAACCGCCATCCCAGCAAGTAAACCGCCGCCGCCAACAGGAATAAACACCGCATCAAGCTCGTTTAATTGCTGCATAAGCTCACGCGCTACAGTACCTTGACCAACAATGACGTCTGGGTCATCAAATGGTGGAACAAATATACCGTTTCGTTGCTCTGTAAGCTCAAGCGCATGTGCTTTTGCGGCATCAAAATGATGCCCATGTAGCACAACTTCACCGCCTAGCGCACGTACCGCACTTACTTTTATTTCAGGCGTTGTTACTGGCATTACAATTGTAGCTTGATGCCCTAAGTGAGAAGCACTTAGTGCAACCCCTTGAGCGTGATTACCCGCTGAAGCAGTGATAACCACTGAGCCTTTAGGTAATTTATTTAATTTGTTATACGCACCGCGTAATTTAAATGAATACACGGGCTGTTGGTCTTCACGCTTTAACCAAACATGGTTACCTAATTTAGCACCGAGCTCAGCCATTTCGCTGACCTCGGTAACTTTAGCCAAAGGCTCCATGTTTGCTTGAATAATAGCGCGAAAATAATCGAGCTCTTGAGAGACCATAATTAACTAAGCGCCTCCAATTTAGCTAAGTCACGCACTGCGCCTTTATCAGCACTTGTTGCAAGTAATGCATAAGCCTTTAAAGCAGACGATACATAGCGCTCACGATCAACTGGTTTGTAAGCCAGTTTTCCGCGTGCTAATTGTTTTTGTTTACGTGCTTCAAGCTCTTCATCACTTAACGCTAACGTAATTTCACGGGTTGCGATATCAATAATGATTTTGTCGCCATTTTCAACATAAGCAATTGCACCACCACTTGCCGCCTCTGGTGACACATGACCAATTGATAAACCCGAAGTACCACCCGAAAAGCGACCATCAGTAATAAGTGCACATTTTTCAGCTAGTCCTTTTGATTTTAAGTAGCTAGTTGGGTATAGCATTTCTTGCATACCTGGGCCGCCTCTAGGGCCTTCGTAACGAATAACCACGATATCACCGGCTTTTACTTCATCGTTTAAAATACCCTCTACAGAATCATCTTGTGACTCGTACACGACTGCAGTACCTTCAAAATGTAGCATTTCATCAACAACGCCAGCGCTTTTAACAATACAGCCATCAACTGCTAAATTACCCGAAAGTACAGCTAAGCCACCATCTTGACGAAAAGCGTGTTCGACACTTCGGATACACCCATTAACACGGTCGTTATCGCCCTCGTCCCAACGACACTCTTGGCTCATTGCTTTAGTGGTACGAATGCCCGCAGGGCCAGCACGGTAAAATTTGCGCGCTGCTTCGTTAGTAGGATCTGTTGCATCCCATTTTTTAACGAGCTCAGCCATAGTTGACCCAGCAACATGATTAACTGACATATCAACTAAGCCTGCTTTGCCAAGTTCACGTACGATTGCCATCATGCCGCCTGCGCGGTGCACATCTTCAATGTGATATTCAGGTGTCGCTGGTGCAACTTTACATAAAAATGGTGTTTTACGAGAGAGCGCATCAATGTGCGACATATCAAAATCAACGCCCGCTTCTTGCGCTGCAGCAAGTAAATGCAATACCGTATTTGACGAGCCACCCATTGCAATATCAACAACCATTGCATTCATAAAGGCTGTTTTGTTAGCAATAGCACGTGGCAATACATCTTGATTATCTTTTTGATAATACTCACGACATAAATCAACAATACGAGCCCCCGCTTCAACATAAAGTTGTTTACGGTCTTTATGAGTCGCAAGCGTCGTGCCGTTACCTGGCAATGCTAAACCAATCGCTTCTAGCAGACAGTTCATTGAGTTTGCAGTAAACATGCCTGAACACGAGCCACATGTTGGACACGCAGAGCGCTCTACTTGCTCTGAATCTGCATCACTTACCGATTCATCAGCGCCTTTAACCATGGCATCTACTAAATCAAGTTTAATATCGATGTTAGCAAGCTTAGTTTTACCAGCTTCCATTGGACCGCCTGATACAAATATTACCGGAATATTTAAGCGTAGTGCTGCAAGCATCATTCCTGGAGTAATTTTGTCGCAGTTTGAAATACAAATCATCGCATCAGCACAATGACCATTTACCATATACTCAACTGAGTCAGCAATTAAGTCGCGTGAAGGCAGCGAATAAAGCATGCCGCCGTGACCCATTGCAATACCATCATCAATCGCAATAGTATTAAATTCTTTAGGGACGCCACCGGCTTGTGTAATGGTTTCAGCCATAAGTTCACTTAGCTGATTAAGGTGAACATGCCCTGGTACAAATTGTGTAAACGAGTTAACTACGGCAATAATCGGCTTACCAAAATCGGTGTCGGTCATACCTGTTGCGCGCCATAATGCACGAGCGCCTGCGCGTTTACGCCCTTCAGTTGTTGTTGCACTTCTTAATTTAGCCATAGTTACCTCAGTTTTTGCCGCAAAATAAGCGGGCATTCCTCATTCTAAAATTGGTGAGTAACCGAGTGATTCAGTTACTCGTAAATTGTTTTTCAGTTCGTAATTACACAGCCTGTTGTTGCTGTAAATTTTGTAAAGTGACTTCTTTGACATCCACCAGCTTATTTAACTGGCTGGTTAAAAGGTGAATTGGTTTATCACTATCTACCGTCATGTCTACATTATAAAAACCATCGTCCATATTGAGCTGAAAATGCGTAAGGTCAAAACCACGATGACGCACCACTCGTAAAAAGCGCTCTACCGCTATACTTTGGCTTTTTAATGCAATAGTTAGGCTATGTTTCATTTTGCTTTCTCCGTCATCATTTCGTCGTTAGCAGCCCCAGGTGGTACAAGTGGCCAAACATTTTCTTTATCATCAATACAGGCATGTACTATGTACGGACCTTTACTGTTAACTAATGCAGTTATCGCATCATCAACTTGGTTAGCGTGAGTAATTGTTTGCCCTGGGATACCAAATACAGCAGCTAATTGCACAAAGTCTGGGTTATCCGACAGGTTAGTTTCAGAATAACGCCCTTCAAAAAATAGTTCTTGCCATTGGCGAACCATCCCTAAACGCTGGTTATCTAAAATTAATATTTTTACAGGTAAATTGTTACGACGAATAGTGGCCAATTCTTGAATATTCATCATTATAGAACCATCGCCCGATACAGTGATAACAAAGTCATCTGGGCGTGCTACTTGTGCACCAATAGCCGCAGGTAGACCAAAGCCCATTGTCCCTGCACCACCACTGCTTAAATGATTACTCGGATGAGTAAACTTCATGTGTTGTGCTACCCACATTTGGTGCTGACCTACATCGCAGCACACAACCCCTGTTTTTGGCATGCGTTGGCTTAGTTGGTTTAATAAGTACGGTGCAAAAACCTTCTCACCTGGGTAGTCGTAACGCCACGCATGCTTAATATTCATTTCTTTATTTGTGTCACACCAAGCTTTAGGTGTTACAAAGCATTCAAGTGCGGGTAACGACGTCTTTAAATCAGCAATTAATGAAGCTTTAGCAGGTTTTCGCTTACCAACTTCAGCAGCATCTATATCTAAATGGATTACTTTAGCTTTAGCTGCAAATTTAGCTAAGTTGCCTGTTACGCGGTCATCAAAGCGTGCCCCTATACATACAAGTACATCACATTCTTGCACTGCGATATTAGCAGCTTGACCACCATGCATACCCAACATACCTAAGTAATGTTCGTAATCTGGTAATACACTGCCCAACGCTTTAAGTGTAGATACAGCTGGCATCTGAGTTTTATTTAAAAATTGCATTAGCTCGTCTTGCGCATCAGCGGCTTGTACACCACCACCTACATACGCTACAGGCTGTTTAGCCTCACTCAACAATTGATTAGCAATAGCAACTTGCTTTAAATCTAACTCTGGTAAGTATTCATCAGCTGCTAGCCAAGGTTTAAAAGGGACTTGAGCCATTTGAATATCTTTTGGGATATCGACAAGTACGGGACCTGGGCGGCCGCTTTGCGCTAAATGAATTGCTTCTTGTAATATCTCTGCTAAGTCTTCAGCTCGTTCTACCATGTAGCTGTGCTTAGTACACGAAAGCGACATACCTAGTACATCTATTTCTTGAAACGCATCTGAACCAATCGCTGCAGTAGGCACTTGGCCGGTGATCGCCAATAATGGTACTGAGTCCATCATCGCATCAGCAAGAGCGGTTATTAAATTAGTTGCACCTGGGCCCGATGTTGCAAAACATACGCCTAATTTACGTGTGCTACGAGCATAACCAACAGCTGCAAACCCTGCACCTTGCTCATGGCGAGTTAGGTAGTGTTTGACTGGCGCGCCATACAGCGCATCGTAAATTGGCATAATAGCTCCGCCTGGGTAGCCAAATACTTCGTTTACGCCGTGTTTGGCCAATAAGTCGATTGTTAGTTCTGCGCCTGTCATTAATAAACCCTCATTCCTCAGTGACAACCCAATTACAAATTTTACCCTTAAAACTAAAAAGCCCTCCGAACGGTTAAGTGCGGAGGGCTTTTTTAATGCTTAAGTTTTTAAAGCACTACGAAGCCCTCGCGGGGATAATCACCACGATAATAATCAGGACTAGGTTAAGTGCGTTTGTAAGCATGTAATCAATACCAAATTTTGTTCAATTATCGCGAAGGTTATTCCTTCGCTCTCTTTTTATATTAGTACCGCGCTAGGCCCTTTAAGTCAACACCAAAGTTAATCTAACAAAAAGACTAAAAGGCAATTTATCAGGTTTTAAAATTCATTATACAAGCTGGTAGTGGTTTTTTTATGCTCTAATTTTAATCTCAGAAATTCACTATTCTTATATCCCTTATTTAAGGTTTGATTAATTTTTGAGAATATTTTTATAAATAAAATTATTTATCACCTTCAGGTAATGCGTAGGTTCTCTTAAGCGACTCTTAAGTGTTGTTGCATAGCATGGCGTTGTTATTTTAAACGAGCCTAAATATGAACATAACTAGCCAAACACCAGCACAAAAAAAGCCAAATCGTAGTAAGCGGTTTTACATTCACTGTAGTGCAAATGCCTTTGTAGTGATGATTGCCTGTTATTACTGTTTAGTTATAAACATTCCTTTTATTCAAGGTTCGTTTAGCGCCATCACCTCCCTTGCATCTTTTTCATGGCTATTTTTACTTTCAGTGCCACTGCTGTTGTTATGCCTTTTAATTATTTTCTTTTCAATAGTGTCGGTTAGGTGGTTACTAAAACCAATTAACTACCTTTTACTGATAATTTCGAGTGCCGTACTTTACGGCTCATTAAATTACGGCGTCGTGTTTGACTATTCAATGATTCAAAACACGTTCGAAACTGATTCAAGCGAAGCGCTGAGCTATTTAAATCCGCAGCTCATAGGCTTTCTACTACTGTTTTGTGCGCTACCTGTTTTTATATTAAGCAAAGTAAAAATACACTTTACCCGCCCTCACCAAGAAGCAATTAGTCGTATAAAACTTATTGTAGCGTGCTGCTCACTAATTGCTTTAGTGGTCGCTAACTTTTACGCCGATTACGCAGCCACTGGTCGTAACAACCGCATTTTGAAAAAAGAAATTATTCCGTTTCAATACCTCTCTAGCGGTTATAAATATATGCGCGATCAGCTGCTGTATACCAATATAGAATTTAAAAATATAGATGCAACACCCACTCTTATTGCGCCTAACACCACCAGCGTAACAGTTATGGTTGTTGGCGAAACCGCACGAGCAGAAAACTTTGCGTATCAAGGTTATAAGCGCAACACCAACCCTTATACACAAAAGTATAATGTGACGTATTTTAATAATGTGGCGTCTTGTGGCACCGCTACTGCAGTGTCTGTGCCGTGTATGTTTTCACTGCAAACACAAGATAACTTTGATCGATTAGCTGCCGACAACCAACAAAACCTGATTGATTTAGCACAACAAGCTGGCAGCGACGTACTGTGGGTTGATAACAACAGCGGCTGTAAAAACGTATGCACCCGTGTTGTTAACATTGATATCCCAATCACCCCATCAGCGCTTTGCGATGGAAAATATTGTTTTGATGAAGCACTGCTTGCTCCACTTAAGCGCAAACTCGCTAATTTAAACCAAGCTAATACCGTTATCGTCCTACACATGATGGGCTCACACGGACCAACCTACTTTAAACGCTACCCAGAAAAATTTAAGCAATTTACGCCCACGTGCGACAGAAGCGACATTCAAAACTGCTCACTCGATGAATTAGTTAATACCTACGACAACACAATTGCGTACAGCGACTTTGTTAACGCCCAGGTAATTGAGCAATTAAAAGCGCTGCCAAACAACATAGATAAGCAGTTTTTATATGTCTCTGATCATGGTGAATCACTTGGCGAAGCCGGTGCTTATTTACATGGTTTTCCGTATAGCTTTGCACCTAGCACACAAACGCACGTTCCTCTTTATATGTGGGCTGATGAGCATAATCAGCGCATTACTAATACCTGTTTAGCTAATTTAGACACCCGCGCTGCACGCTCACACAACAATATTTTTCACACCCTTTTAAATTTAATTGGCATTAAAAGCAAAACGTATCAGGCATCGCTCGATTTACTTGCTAACTGCCAAACAACACCAAGCGAAATAAAACTATGAGTAATAAAACCGTTATAAAACGCCAAGGCTTAATGCGCCTTATTTTTACCTTAAGCCATTCTTTTAACGGCTTAAAATGGATGAGTCGATTTGAAGCAGCGTTTCAACAAGAGCTAGCACTGTTTTCATTATTGGGTGTGTTTGTATGGCTACAAGAAATTGCACTAAAGGATAAATTACTGCTTATAGCTAGCCTGCTTTTTGTATTGTTTGCTGAGCTGGTAAATACGGCAGTTGAGGTTGTAGTTGATAGAATTGGCAGTGAATACCATGAGCTTTCGGGGCTAGCTAAAGATATAGCCTCTGCAAGCGTGTTTATAGCTATGCTAATTGCCGCACTTATTTGGTGGGCTGTGTTATGGGCATAAAGCTAACTTTTATACCTAAAATACAAAATGCACTTGGCCCTGTATGGACTTTTGTTGTATTTGCTGTTGTGGCACTTAGCTTTTTAACACTTGCTCGCTTTGGATTAAGTGTATGGCAAGGGGAGCGTGTATTTGGATCGCATGCGTGGTTATCTATATTTATAGGTGGTTTAAGAGTTGATATAGCCACTCTAAGCTACATTATTATGCCCGCATTACTACTTATTTTACTGATGCAAAGCGTAGGGTGGCAAAATAAAGTACGCGGCCTCATTAAAATTTATTTAGTGACGATGTCTGCTTTACTTGTTTTTTTTGAAGTGATTACGCCTACGTTTATAAACGAGTACGATTTACGCCCAAACCGCTTATTTATAGAATATTTAATTTACCCTAAAGAAGTCTCAAAAATGATTTTTTCAGGCTATAAGTTAGAAGTATTTATTGCTGTTATAGCACTTATTTTAAGCTGTAAATTTGCAAGTAAAATATTTAGCAATCAATGGCAAAGCAAGTCATCACTAACAGGTTTAAATCAATCAATTTTAGCGCTTATTTTAGTATGCTTAACTATTTTTGGCGCCCGCAACTCATTAGGGCACAGACCACTTAATCCCGCCATGGTCTCGTTTTCTACTGATCACTTACTTAACGACTTAACCCTTAACTCACTTTATAGCGTCGCGTTTGCAGTTAAGCAACTTTCTAATGAGCAATCGAGCCAAGACTATTACGGTAAAATGCCCACCGATGAATTACTTAGTATTGTGCGTAATAACATGCAAAATACGCAAGCCGCATTTAGCGATGTAACCGCCCCTACAAAAACGTTTCATCGCGCAAGTAATACAGGTAAACCCAAAAATTTAGTCATTATTTTACAAGAAAGTTTAGGTGCTCGTTATGTAGGCACGCTTGGCGGTTTACCGCTTACACCTAATATAGACGCCCTTTATAAACAAGGCTGGGGGTTTGATAATTTATACGCCACGGGCACACGTTCAGTACGTGGAATTGAGGCAGTAATTACAGGGTTTACACCAACGCCTTCGCGTGCAGTTGTTAAGCTTGATAAATCACAACGCGACTTTTTTACCATTGCTGATTTTTTAGCGAAGCAAAATTACAACACGCAGTTCATTTATGGTGGCGAAAGTCATTTTGATAACATGCGCAGCTTCTTTTTAGGCAACGGTTTTAAAAGTATCGTAGATACAAATAACTTTAAAAAAATAGACTTTAATGGCTCGTGGGGCGCATCAGACGAAGACTTGTACGACCAAGCCGATATAGAACTTACTAAGCTTAAAAATCAAAACAACCCCTTTTTTAGCCTTATATTTTCAAGCTCTAATCATAGCCCGTATGACTTTCCTGACGATAAAATAACGCTGTACGATAAACAAAAACAAACCCGTAATAATGCTGCCAAGTATGCTGATTACGCACTAGGCACCTTTATCGAAAAAGCTAAAAAATCGAGCTACTGGGATGATACTGTATTTATAGTTATTGCCGATCACGACTCGCGCGTATCGGGTTCAAACTTAGTACCGGTTGATCACTTTAAAATTCCGGCCGTTATTTTTGGAAAAGGTATTACCCATAAACGAGATAGCCAACTAGCCAGCCAGCTCGATATCCCTGTTACTCTACTGTCTTTAATTGGCGCAAGTGGTAAGCACCCAATGATAGGTCATGATTTATCAAAGCCAATTAGCGACAACAAACAACGCGCAATGATGCAATACGACAAAAACTTTGCCTACATGCACGATAATAAAGTGGTGGTGTTACAACCACAAAAACCAGCAACCACCTATACGTATAGCAATAACCAGCTTGTACCATGTGAAAACGATGAGCAACTAGTTAAAAAAGCCCTAGCCCACGCTAACTTAGGTAATTTAGCCTACACAAATGGTTGGTATCATTAACCAAGTGACTTGATAATAAAGCCTTGTTAAAGTAACAAGGCTATTTTTATAAACCGAGTAAACATGAAAATCCTCGTTATTGAAGACTCAGAAGCATTAAGACGCAGCTTGCAAGTTGGCCTTAGCAACCTTGGTTTTACCGTAGATGAAACTGGTGATGGCTCAGAAGGGCTGAGTATGGCACTAAGTGGAAACTACGACCTCCTCGTACTTGATTTAATGTTACCGAGCGTTGATGGCATGAGTATTTTACAAGCACTGCGCAGCAGTAATAGCCAAAGCCGTGTGCTAATTTTATCGGCACGAAGTGAGCCTCAAGATAAAATTAACGGCCTTATGAAAGGCGCTGACGATTATTTAACTAAGCCATTTTCGTTTGAAGAACTCCATGCTCGTGTCCTTGCATTACTTCGTCGTGGTTCACTGCAAAATCAACAAAATACCCTTACCGTAGGTGATTGCGTATTAGATCTCTCGCTTAAAACTCTTCACTACAAGCAACATGCCATTGAGCTCACGCGCAATGAATATAAAATAATAGAATGCTTATTTAACGCCCCAGAGCGAGTATTGGGGCTTGAGCTTATAAGTGAAGCGGTGGTAGGTCAGTTTGATATGCTCTCTAAAAATGCGCTTGAAGCACACATCTCAACCATACGTAAAAAAGTAAGACAGTTTGATGGCGAGCTCCCGATAAAAAATAAACGTGGATTTGGTTATGTCGCAACAACAAAATAAAAATCACTCAATAAAACGTAAACTCGTTAATAATATTAGCGCCGTGATCTCAGTTATTTTATTCACCATATTTTTAACCGTTGATTTAAGTGTTGATACTTGGGTGGAAGATCAGTTTAATCAGTCTTTAACTAACAAAGCTAACTACTTAAAAACCTTAGTTGAAGATGACAACAACGTGGTTGAATTTGATTTTGCTGGTGAGTTTATGTCGGAGTATGAAGCAGCCGATGCCACGGAGTTTTACCAGTTATGGCATGGCCGTGATGTGTTTGAGCGCTCGGACTCATTAGCGCTTTATGAAAATGCTAACCTGCCTTTTTTAGAAATGCCGATAAACGAATCTAAAATTATAGATTACGAGCTTCCTAACAGGCGTGATGGCCGAGCACTTATAAGTCACTTTGTAGCCCAAAAAGATGATAGAAATCCCACTCACTCTGCTGTTTTTAATACCATGACGCTTGCAATCGCAGCGCCGACAGCCGAACTTAATAAAGTACTGATTATTATTGATGTAGTCTTTATTTTAACCTGTGTGCTTGGTGTGTTTGGTGTGCGCTATTTAGTGACACGTATTGTAAATAAAGGCCTGCATCCTCTACACAATTTAAACGACCAAATTAAGTTACTCGATATTACCGGTGTTGCGCAAACAATAGAAAGCGACTTTAAAGTAGAAGAAATAGAACCTATACGTAACGAGCTAAATAAGTTTATTACCGTTAATCAGCAACTCTATAGTAATGAAAAACGCCTAACAAGCGACATTGCACACGAGCTTAAAACCCCAATAGCTGAACTCATAAGCCTCTCAGAGGTGGCTATTCGCTACCCTGACGATAAACGCATTAGCGACACCTATACCAGTGATGTGCTTAATATTTCACAGCGTATGAAAACGATTGTTAGCAACCTCTTATTATTGCAGCGCTCAAGTAGTAGTGCTATGCAATTGGATGCACAAAATATCATGCTAAATAACTTAGTAAATCAAATTATTGATGAGCTGACCTTTAAGCATCCAAGTATTAAAACGCGTTTAAATAACGAAATAAGTGACGAGATTACACTTAATGCTGACGAATTTAGTTTAAATACCATTTTATGTAACTTAATCGATAACGCACTATTTTATGGACTTCCTGAGGCGCCAATTAAATTAACTGCCGTAAATAACAGCACAAACATGACCATCTCTGTTAGTAACAAAGTAAATAAACCACTAAGTAATGAACAGCTAACTGCTATTTTTGACCCGCTCTATCAGCTAGATTCATCTAGAACTAATAACCAGCGCCATGGTTTAGGATTATCAATTGTACAGAGCTTATGTAACTTAAATGGCTTTACTATTACGGCCAGTAATACCGAAAACAATACGTTAACGTTTATATTAACGTTACCTCTGAAGTAAATTTAGGTTAGTATTTACACTACTAATTTTGAGATTTTAAGGACAAACCATGAATGCTCTTACCCGTATTAGCCACTTTTTTATTGTGGCATTACTTATAACATTTAGCCTTAACAGCTATGCTGCTCCTGCCTTATATAAAATAGAAAAAAATGGCGTTAGCTCTTACTTATTTGGCACCGTACACGTTGGTGATGCCAGCATGAAAGGCTTACCTAAAAATGTAACCGATGCGATTAGCGCAAGCAAAGAAGTGATTGTTGAAGTTGATATAAGCAAACTTACTCCACTTGAAATGCAGCAGCGCTCAATGCCATTTATGATGCTAAGTGACGGTAAAACACTGCAAACTGAGCTTTCAAAGCAAAATTATACCAAGCTAAAAGATTACTTTGCTAAAAAGTCGATTGATATTGCTATGTTTAATGGCTTAAAGCCTTGGGCTGTTATGGTGACTATGATGCAAATTGAATTTCAAAATGCAGGATATTCAGATAAAACCGGTATAGACAAGCAAGTGCTTAGTTATGCTAAAGAGCATAATATTAAAATTGGCGAGCTTGAAACCCTAGAGCAACAACTACAAATGTTTGATGGTATGGCGCTATTAAGCAATGAAATGATTGAAGAAACCTTTGAGCAACTAGCCGATATTAATACTTACTTTATCAAGTTAGTTAATGCATGGAAAAGCGGTGACATGGATACACTAACCGATTACTACAACATGAGTTTTGATGACAGTAATTACGGTGAAATTAGCGAGCAAGTAATGCTAACTAACCGCAATAATAATTGGGTTAAACAACTCACACCGCGTTTAGCAAACGAGCAACTATTTATTGCTGTAGGCGCTCTGCATTTACCTGAAAAACACGGGTTACTTAAACAACTTCGAGATAAAGGTTTTAGCGTTACTCGTCTTTAAAATAAAAATGGGTTGAGTGAATTCCCCCTCAACCTTTCTCTGAGCTTTTAATGAAAGTCTTCCATTTTTAAGTAATTCTCTATTCCTTTAATTTTGTCTGCCGCATGATGATTTACATAAATCACAGTACTTGTATTGGCAGCACAAATTTTCTCTATTAGTAGCAGTACACGTTGCCTGTTTGCTTCATCTAAGCCTAAGCAAGGTTCATCTAAAATAAGTAACGTTGGATGTTTTACCATAGCCCGCACAATTAACAACATACGCTGATCGCCGTACGATAGCTGGGTGAATGAGGTATTTTGTTTATCACTTAAACCAATAAATGCCAGCCACTGTTGAGCAATATTAATTTGTGCGTCGCTCGGTTTTTGATATAAACCTATGCTATCGTAAAATCCTGAAATAACAGTATTTAAAGCCGATATACTTACGCGGTAATCCATATGTAGCGCGTTAGATATAAAACCAATATGCTGTTTTATATCCCAAATACTCTCCCCTGTCCCACGTTTAAAACCGAACACTTCAATGTCATTGTTATAACACTGTGGGTTATCACCTGTTATTAAATTTAATAAGCATGTTTTGCCTGAACCGTTCGCTCCACTGAGCTGCCAATGCTGATGCTTTTCTATAGTCCAATTGAGATTTTTGAATATGCTTACATCACTGTAACTAACTTTAGCATTACTCAATTTAACTAAGGTATTACCGGTGAATGCCTTTTGCTCTTGTTCGGTATCAGGAGATGGCACATCCAATGAGGTATGTTCTAAATGAAGTAGTTTTAGTAAATCACTCAATTGCTCACTGTCTGGCTTTGCTAAAGTATGTAACAAGCAACCTTGGCTTACATAGCCATAGTGAGTAATGAATGAAGGGATTTCGTCTAGGCGGTTTAGTACAAAAACAAAAGTAATAGTTTGGCTAAGTTCTATGAGTATTTTATTGAGCTGCTGGCAAGATTGTACGTCGAGTCCATGAAATGGCTCATCAAGCACGACTAACTCACTATGGGAGCTGAGTGCTTTTATAAGTAGGAGTTTACGAGTTTCACCCGTTGAAAGGTCTCTAAAATGCCTATTTAGTAATGAGCTAAATTTAAATAACTCTATTAGCTGCGCTAATAACTCATCATTATTACTATGCTCTGTAAAAATAAGATCTTTAACGAGGCTGTGCTTTTCATGCGCTAATTCTTGGGCTAGTAACTGTTTATGCGAATCTGAAGACACGAGCATAAGCTTATTAATACTACTTATTACGCTGACCACTTTCGCACTTAGCTTCACCGATTAACGCAGCTGTCAGAGCAGATTTACCGGCTCCATTAGCACCTAGAAGCAGCCAATGTTCTCCTAGATTAACTTGCCAATCTAGGTTGCATATGTCGTAACGACTTTTGCCTTGTCCTTGTAAGTAACCATTAAATTGCTCAAGCGTAATTGACTGCACTAACTTTTCCTAATAAACCTTAAAACAGCAAGTTAACGTATATTAAAAGTGCTTAGCAAGCTTGTTATCTGCAAAATTAATTTATTTCACTAACAACGCTAATACTATTTAATGCGTCTTTAATTGCTTGCTGACTTATTGGTTTATGCATATGAAGGTTAGCCCCGTATTTATAAGCTCGCTCTATATCATTTTGTGAAGTATTTGCTGTTATAACAATAATTGGCATTATTTTATTAAGATCAGAGCGTATTTTTTTAATCGCCTCAAACCCATCCATTACAGGCATATTTAAGTCCATAAAAACAATATCGTACTGATTTTCACTCACCATATCACACGCGACTTTGCCGTTTTCAGCGCAATCATAGCTTAAACCTAATAAGCTAAGTATGCGGGTTAATAACATGGTGTTTAATGGATTATCTTCAACGACTAAACACGTTAGCTTGTCGTTTACTTTAAGAGGTGTTGGGAGGGCTTTACTTATTGTTACTGGTAAACACAAAGACACCAAAGCACCATGAGTTTTATTATTTGTAAAAGTAATTTCACCATGCAGTGCTTTTACAACGTATTGAACCCGGGTTAGGCCTGTTCTCAACCCTTGAAAGTGATTGGTTTGTTTAAATGAGTCAAATTCAAGACTGGTAATCTTCTTCGAAAAGCCACTGCCAGTGTCACTCACTGTTAAATGAAATTCATCATTTAAAAGCTTAGCTGAAACAGTAATTTCACCTTTTTGTGTAAACTTAATTGCATTACTAATTAATTCTGTAAGTGTGTGCTGCAAACGTTGATGATCCAATTTACATACACAATTTAACGATTCATCTAAAGAGCTAACTAGTTTTAGGCCTTTTTGCTTACACGCATGCTTGTAAGCTATTACTACTTTATTACACGACTCTAAAAGGTTTTCGTCATTTAAATGCGGTACCCATTTACCTGCACTTAAAGCCTGCAAGTCTTGTAATTCATCTAATATGGCTATTAACCTAAGCGCGCAATAGTTAGCTGGGTTTTAACGCTTTGCTGTTTATCAGAAACCTCTAGCTCCTCAATAGACGTAATAAGTCCCTGCAAAGGTGTTCTAAATTCGTGACTAGCTCTGGCAATAAAATGTTCTTTATTTTGACTTGTTTGATAAACAAAATCTTTTTGTTTTTGTAGCTCTAAAAGCGTGTCTGAAACCTCTTTTTCCATTGGTATAAAAACAAATCTTAACTCAATAAGTAATAATGTCATTGCCAATAACCAGCATAGTATCTCTAGGTTGGCGACCCAATTTACTTTTTTAACAGCTTGAGATTCAAATAAGCTCACTGCCTTATCAAGCTTTGTTAATAACGTTTCAACATGCTTTATAGAAAATACTGAGTGGTTTATCTCTCCTTGCTGATACAAAAGCCGCTCTGTTTGTTCTATATAGTCAAATACCGCTTTATCTAACCCTATCGTTTCACCAAAATATAAGTCTACTAACGCTGGATTTAAGTAAATGTATTCGTCATCAGAGTTTTTAGTTAATAATGTTTGATGGGACTTTTTAAATGTATTGAGGGACTTCTCAAGTGACTCAGTATGAGCTGGCGAGTAATTACTGATGTTAAGCATAGCATTACTGTGCCAAGCAATTTTCTGTGAGAGCATACGCTGGCTACCAGCGATGTTAATAATTTTTGCATCAAACTTCTGAACAGAAAAACTATGCTGCATTAATAAAGCAGAGCCACTTATTAATAGCGCTATTGCAATTAGTGCCCATCGGTAACGTGTTCTCACGCTTTTAATAATATTGAACATGTATAAACCAGTTTTTTATATAAGTGTAGACTAATTTTTTAAAACGAAGAATCAGTCAAAATAATTAAGCGAATTATTAATACCCAATAAAAAAGCCCAGCATCAAGCTGGGCCATAGTAGTAAAATTATATTAGCGATTCTCTAATCGATTATAATCGAACATTCCATATTCTATCCCACGATACTTTTTAGCTGTATCGTGCAATATATCGCTGTATTGCCAAAACTGTGGATGAGTACGTCGAATACCAAACTTAGATTTCAAAGCACCATAATCGGCTTCTATTTGCATCATAGGCAATTGCTCGGCAAAAGCATTTACTTGCTGCTCGTTATTTAAATACCAAATAGCTGCGGGGTAATCACCGATAAAGCCAGGAACAATAGTCGCGGTATCTTCTTCATAAGCACGTTGACCATCTTCGTTTAGTAAACTAGAAATATTGTAGTGCGCATTATGGTGAATAATAGTGTAGCCCTTATGGCTATCATCTTTTTGCTTTACAAGTACAAAGGAAAGCTGAGGTAACAAGTTTACCGCTTTTGCTGGCATGTTACTTACTACATTTAACGGCTTTGGTACTTCAGTGTAGTTGTATCTTTCACTTAAAACTGGCGCTAAGGCTTCTTTCATCAAAGTATATAGCTCATGCTGTGGATCATCAGTTTTATAGTTAATACCACTTGGCTGACTAAATTCTCGGTTATTTTTAAAGAACTTAGATAAGTCAGGTGGTGAGTTACGATACCACTGCTTTTTGATTTGATTACGTTTAGCCTCAGGTAACAATGCTAAAAAGTTTTGCTCTCCCTCTAAACGTAAAAAATCCATATATAGGCGTGTCACTAATTGATGGCCTATATTTCCGTACACATCAAAGCCTGCTACAAGCAAATAGTGAATACGCTCAAACAAAGCATAATCTAATATCCAGGTGGTTTTAGGCTCTTGACCAATAAAACCTTTAACTACAGTTGCACTATCAAAATGGCGGAAAATAGTTAGTGCCGCATTTTTATTATGCCCATCACCTTTCCAAAGTAAGTCTGTTGTAAGGTGCTCACCACCTTTGAACATTTTGTTAGCCAGCTCAACTTTCGCCTGTAAATACTTTTTCTCGCGAACTGAATATTTAACCCAGCTAGAAATGGGTAAGGCATTACTTTCCTCAGCGGCAGGAAGCTCTAATGCCTCTTCATGTTGCATTAGCATTTCCCCTACAGCAGGGGTCGCAACCTTATCAGGATCAGCAAACGCCACCCAAAAATGATCGTTTATAACATTTAAAGCAATCTGACCACGACAAACAGGCCCTTTTATAAAGCCCATAATAATTAACTCTGCCTCATCAAGCATAAATTGATACTTAGAATTAATTGGAATAACTTCGAAAGTTTTAAAAGGGTTAGATGCTGCCTTAGCCTCATAACTCGGCATTTGCGTAACCGTATAATCTGGTGCAATAAACTGCTCATATAAACGCAGTAATTTAGCTTCATTAAGCTCAAGAGGTAAATGTGTTTTAGAAAGTATGGTTGTACGCTCTTGCATAAAACGATAATAAACACGGCTAACTTTAGGGTCATCGTATGGGCGACGCGTGTTAATTAACTTTATTTCCTCACCAGGAGGCGTACTTGAGCGAACTAGTTTGAAAAAGCTTTGTGGGTTTTCTGAAGTAAAATAAATATGTGCTAAAAACCAATGCTCATAAATATACCGTGCTGATAACTGATACTTTAAGCTATCTTGATTTAAAAATGCTTCCCAGCCCGCTATTTTATTCTGATCATATTTACTCGGTGGCTGAATATGTGACATTTTACCACCACCTTTAAGCCAGTTCTGTAAATGATTAAACTCTTCACGCGAAACACCAGGTAAACCATAAGGCATGCCGCCATGAGGTTGATCACTTGCCAATCGATCGAACTCACCCATTGTTGCGCAGGTTTGCGAACGCGCTAACGAAAAGTCAAACTCATCACCTAACACTTCATTTACTGGCAATTCATGGCTTTGCTTTAACACTAAGCTATTAAATAACACACTGCCCGCTAAGTTAGCTTCTTCACTTTGCACGCGCTCATTTAGCACTGGCGTAAAGTTTTTTTCTCGCCATTGCTGAGTATTAGTTGCATCAAATAATAAACGGCTTGGGGTCGTTGCCAATAAACGAGTTCCATCGTAAACAAGCTCTTTACTCAACCCCCGGTCAATACCTTCAGGGGATGAGAGCTTCAGTTGACATGGTGCATCGTAACAACCATGACAAACGACGCAGCGGGTATCGAGTACAGGTTTTACATTTTGTAAAAAATCAGCACCAGCACCTGTGGTATGAGGCACCATTCTCTCTTGTGTTTGTTCAGGTCCAAAAAGATCATCGTAGTGAGCATTTCCCAAATATGCACAACCACTTAAAATAATGAGTGCTATCGTACTTATTAGTATTTTTCTCATTCGTCGTCCTCATCACCTAAATCAAATGTGGGCATCATATCCATTTGAGGAGAAACGAATGTATTCTGACCTTCAGTATTCAAAACAATACTTAAAAGAGGGCCATGCGTTAATGTTATCTGCGCATC
This sequence comes from Pseudoalteromonas sp. Z9A6, assembly GCF_011378805.1. Classification (NCBI taxonomy): domain Bacteria; kingdom Pseudomonadati; phylum Pseudomonadota; class Gammaproteobacteria; order Alteromonadales; family Pseudoalteromonadaceae; genus Pseudoalteromonas; species Pseudoalteromonas sp. Z9A6. The sequence goes on along the minus strand of NZ_WTKZ01000005.1, from coordinate 1,444 downwards.
GTGCTCTTGATCTAATATAGCTAAGTACAGAGGATTAGTTATAAGCAACTCATAACCGCTAACAGTAATAGCGACACTGCTATCTTCACTTGGGTTCTGGCAAATTTGAGCAAGTAACTCATCATCAAGTCCAATTGATATTTCAAAATCAGGCTGCTCTAAGTCTCTATTACTTAATGATTCATCTAATAGAAATAAAGGGAGGGTTAAATTACTATCTTGTTCAAATTCCATTGCGTTCTCTGCACTTTCTGACGATTTAATTGACGAGTATTATATCAAACTAGCGAGCAAATTAACGCTAAAGCTAATGTAACTGTGTTTAAACGTCATCCATAACAGATTCGATCACCGAAAATGCAGCACCTTGAGGGTCGCATATAACACTAAAACGACCAACATCGGGGATATCTGTTGCAGGAACACATACTTGTCCACCTAAGCTAGCGGCTTTGCTAACAATTACATCGCAACTCTCTACTGCAAAATAAATCATCCAATGAGCAGGGGTATCATCAGGCCATTCACTTGTCATTTCAAGCATACCGGCAATTGGTTGTCCATCGACTAAAAATAAAATGTAGTCCATCCCTTCCATAGGCTTTATTTCGCTTTCCCAGCCTAGTAAAGCACAGTAAAAGTCTCGACTTACTTTACTATCTCTTGTTGCTAACTCATGCCAATAAGGCGTATTTAATTCACCTAAGTGCTTACAACCTGTATGCTCATTCCCCTGCCATAGTGCAACAGTTGCGCCTACTGGATCTTTTAGCATAAGCATGCGACCTGCATTCATAACATCATGAGGACCGGCAATAACTTCAGCACCCAGTTCTTTTGCTTTTAGCGCACAATCATCAACATTATCGACGGCAATGTAAGCCAACCAATGACTTGGGATACCTGCACTAATTTGCTCTTTAGGCATTTCGTACATTGCAGCGATATCATCACCTTGCTTTTGTAGCATGGTGTAGTATATGTTCTCTCCAATAGGTTGATCGTCATGCCCCCAATCAAATAATGATGTATAAAACGCCTTACCGTCTTTCCAATTGTGCGTACAAAGCTCTGACCAACAAAAAATACCATGCGGATGGTTTTCAACTTTACTCATGATTAAGCCCTTATTATTCTAATTTTACCTAAACGAACTCTGTCACATTTTATAAACGAGATAATGGAACAGACTATAAATTGAGATTAGAGCAATAACTAAGCGGAGTCGATAAAAGAAGGGCAAAAATTCGTTATTCAGGTGTTTCATATTTGAGGTTTTTAACGCAGTTAGGGTCAGATTTAATCCCTCAAATTGATTAAATATTATTGCTGATCGATATAAATTATTTACTAAGAAGTCCTTCGCTCTAGAAGAATCCCTGAATCACTTTTCTGCAGACGTAAAAAAGCCCGACTATTTCTAGTCGGGCTTTCTACAATTTGA